>CAYPBW010000027.1:0-17736 GCA_964409055.1 uncultured Chitinophaga sp.
GATACCTGCATTATTCATTGGGACAGGCCGGTTGAAACAGTCCATAATCTTATTAGAGGTCTTAGCCCTTACCCGGGTGCCTTTACTATTCTCAATGAAAAAATGCTCAAGGTATTCCGCTCAAAAAAAGAAATAACCTATCCTAAAATCACTGAAGGTGATTATGAAACAGACGGAAGAACTTATTTAAAGTTCGCCTGCACAGATGGTTATATTCATTTATTAGAAGTACAACTCGAAGGAAAAAAACGTATGACCATTGCCGATTTCCTGAAAGGCTATCGTTTTAATGGCAATTAGTAATTCACTTTGACAATAAACTTATCCTGCTCAGTAATATCAAGGGCTGCTGCCCCTGCATTACTGATACGAATATCCAGGCCCTGGTTTTGACGGATACCGCTCATTTCTCCCAACACCTTTGCGTAAATAGCTTTATTATTGGAAGGATTTATAATGCGTACAATCGTTCCGGGTTGCACATTATCAATGAGTAAATAATATTTTCCATCCTCCCAGCCACTGAGTGTTTTAAAAATACTAGCTGTTACAGTTTCATCTTTTGAAGGAGCAGATAGCTTTGACTGCTGTTCAAAATGGTTTTTGAAATATCCCTGTCCTTCTATGGTCACTTTTCTTACCTCTTTCACAACAGGCGGAGAATCTTTTTTCTCTTCTTTCTTCTCAGCCTTTTCTTCATCTTCTTCCACTTTCTTCACTTCCTTTTTTGTCAGGTCAGTTTCCTCCGTCACATCTGGTTGTTTTTCTTTCTTTTCCTCAGCAACAGGCTGGTCATTTTTGGGACTGCCTGAAACAGTAATCGGCTTCATTTCACTGCTTATCAAAAAACCAATGATCAGCTTTGTATCTTTCTTTAACTCATCAGAAGAAAGGTTATTCCACCAGCGCAGGTTAGCTAATGACACTTTGTTGTACTTATTACTGACAGACATCAATCCTTCTTTATCACCCGTTCTGTAATAAACAGGAGTTCCTTTACCGCCATTTTGTGTAAAGTTGGTATCAGTCAGGGGAATTCTTATTTTCTGTTCGATCTGCAGCCCTTTGCTGATATCAAGTTTATTGTAAGAAGCAATAAACCGGGGATGAACATTGTATAACCTTCCTAATGCAAAAAAACTTTCTTTTGGAGCAACTTTGTGTTCAAGATACAGGCCTTTGTCGCCCTTCTTTATCATCAGGTCACCCTTTTGTGCGGCCAGTTGCCAGGCGCATAAAACAAATGACAAAACAAATAAGAACAACTTCTTCATAACGACAAGATTTGGGTGCAAAGATGTGATTTTTTTGCCGTTGATGACCTTAAAATTCTTTCAAAATCCGCAGTTCTTTGGGGTAATAGTTATTTATCCTGTTAGGTAAGATGTTGACCCATCCTAATGGATGGCCCTGATAGGTAGCTATTTGCCAGCCCCTGGTTGCAGTGTCCAGCCTGAATTCCTTTCGCTGAAGATATTTTATAGCGTCGTCATAGGTCAACTCGATTTTACCAACCGACTCAGCTACTAAACCACTCATCGCCAATGCGTGGTCCGGAATCAATTTATCCCGCATCAGTTCACCTGCTAAAACACCGGAGTAAACCACCCTGAGCTGTCCAAGCAGCAGATTAAAATCATTGTACAGAATTTCCGGCCAGGCATACACAGTATCTTCATGTTTGATAAATGACAGGCCATCTGCCATCACCCAGTTATTGACAATAGCCTTTTCCTTATTTGTAATTGATTCAACCTTTGCTTTGATTTTGGGAGCAACATAAACATCTCCTTCCTTTTTTTGAAAGCAGGCAATGAAAAAGCCCTCCCCTTTTACTTTATCGGGCCAAAACCGGTAGCCTGGATCTGAAACTGTAATTCCCCAACCCGGGTCAACCGACAAGACCACTGGAGTAAGTGAAAATTCTTCATTCAGCCAATTAACTATTTCTTCGTCTTCCTGCCGGGAATAGGAACAGGTAGAATAAATTAAAATACCATCTTTCTTCAAAGCGGGCCAGACATCAGCCAGTATTCTTTGCTGACGTTGTGAACATAACACTACATTGTTCTCACTCCATTCAGCTATGGCATCCGGATCTTTACGAAATAATCCGCTACCACTGCATGGAGCATCCACTATAATCACATCAAAATAACCTGAAAGCCTTGCAAAATCCCTCGGATCATTGTTTGTAACAACAACATTTGCGCAGCCCCACTTGATAACATTTTCTTTTAAAATGCCTGCCCTTGAACGGATAACTTCATTACTGACGAGCAAACTGTCTTTAGAAATAAGCGACTGAATATGGGTGGATTTACCACCAGGTGCAGCACACAGGTCTAACACCCTGAGCTGCTTAGACAGGTCTGTTGTTTGCAGCAAAGCCTGCTCCAAAAACATAGACGAAGCCTCCTGTACATAATAACAACCAGCATGAAACAAGGGATCAAAGGTGAAGGAAGGACGGGATTCGAGGTAATAGCCATACTCCGTCCATGGAATTCCAGACTTTTGATTTTGAATGGTTGTCTGCTTTATGGGATTCAGCCGTATGGAAGTAATCGGGCTAGCAGAGGAATGTACTGCTTCAAAAGATTCTTTGTCAAAACCTTTCAGGCCATGCAAAGAAGTGAGTAATGCTGACGGCAACTGCATGGTGTAAAACTATGAAGTAATTATTACCCGCAGCTTTTACATACTCTTTATCTCTGTAACGAGGTCTTGTAAAACTTTTTTGGCATCGCCAAATAGCATAGAAGTTTTTGGCCGGAAAAAAAGATCATTTTCAATTCCGGCATACCCGGGTTTCATACTGCGTTTGTTGACAATAACATTTTTGGCAAGTTCAACATCAAGTATCGGCATTCCGTAAATCGGGGAAGCCGGATCCGTTTTAGCAGCTGGATTTACTACATCGTTGGCACCAAGAACCAATACTACATCAGTTGTTGCAAACTCTTCGTTTGCATGCTCCATCTCCAACAATTTTTCGTAAGGAACATCAGACTCAGCAAGCAGAACGTTCATGTGGCCCGGCATACGGCCGGCCACCGGGTGAATGGCATAACGTACATTAACCCCTTTGCTCTCCAGCAATTTTTCCAATTCGTGACAGGCATGCTGTGCCTGTGCCACTGCTAATCCATAACCAGGGACGATCATCACTTTATTGGCATAAGCCATGACCACAGCAGCATCACTTAATGTAATTTCCTTTACAGCACCTTGTTGCTTTTGTCCGGCGGGTCCTGCCTTATTGCCTCCAAAAGAACCAATCAAAACATTTGTTAATGACCGGTTCATCGCCTTACACATCAGTATGGTAAGTAATGTACCTGCCGCACCTACCAGGATACCGCCTGTAAGCATCGCTTTGTTATCATACAGGAAGCCTCCGGTTGCAGCCGCCACGCCGGTGAAGGAGTTCAACAAAGAAATTACGACCGGCATATCGGCTCCGCCAATTGGCATAACAAACATGACCCCATATAAAAAAGCAAAAAAGCCCAGCAGTAAAAATGGTAACATTATATTTTTAAACTGTGACTGGTACGCAAACACGGCGGCTGCCAATACAAGTAACAGGATAAAAATATTTACAAGATGCTGGCCTTTAAATGCAAAATCCCTGATTCTGCCGTTTAATTTTCCCCATGCTATAACACTGCCGGCAAATGAAACAGATCCAATAATTGCTCCTGCTATTATTGTTATATACTCTCCCACCGGCATTACAGATGAATAAGGAATATCCATTGGCCCCTTATAATGCTGGTACAGATGGTTGAACTCTGCAGCAGAAATCAATGCCGCACATGCACCTCCCATACCATTAAAAAGACTCACCATCTCAGGCATGGCTGTCATTTTCACTTTCTTGGCTGCCAGCGTACCTATTACTGAGCCAATAATGATCCCGCCAAAAATCCAGGCGTAATTTCCAAGTTTTTCACCTCCTTCTTCATAAAGGAAAATCGTAGCGAATATGGCAAGGGCCATTCCTGCAGCAGCCACCAGGTTCCCGTTTCTTGCTTTAGCAGGGTTCGAAAGCATTTTCAGCCCAACAATAAATGTAACTGAAGCTATAATATAACAAAGAGTAAGAATATTAAGTTCCATAAAGTCCTTTTACTTTTTCTTCTTTTTAAACATTTCCAGCATTCTGTCAGTAACTACAAAACCACCAACAACATTGAGTGTTCCCAGTATAACTGCGAGGAACCCGATGGCAAGGGCCAGGTAATTGTCACTCTCCGCTTTACCCATTACAATGATGGCTCCAATGATAACAACCCCATGTATAGCATTGGCTCCGCTCATAAGCGGCGTATGTAAAACACTCGGTACATGACCAATCACCTCTATACCCACAAAAATCATGAGAATGACTATGTAAATGATTTGCTGGTTAGCCGTAATCCAGTTAAGCAATGAATCCATAATGTTATTTTAAACGTTCATGTAATATTTCAGCATTATGAGTAATACAGCAGCCTTTCACCAGGTCATCATCCCAGTTCAGGTTAATAGCCCCTTCTTTCGTAACAATCAATTGTAAAAAATTAAGCACATTCTTCCCATACATCTTACTTGCATCAGATGGCATAGTAGATTGCAATGAAGAATCACCAATTATACTTACCCCATTTACAATGACTGTTTCATTATTTTTAGTAAACGGTGTATTTCCTCCCGTTGCTGCAGCAAGATCAATTATAACCGAACCATTACGCATTGCTGCGATCATTTCTTCTGTAATTAACAAGGGAGCCTTCTTACCGGGAATTTGTGCTGTTGTAATAATAATATCAGCCTTAGCTGCACTTTCTGCTATTTTGGCCTTCTGCCGCTGCATAAACTCTTCTGACTGCTCAACAGCATAACCGCCAGCCTTACTTGCATCAGCAGCGCCTTCCACTTCTATAAATTTTCCACCAAGGCTCATTACTTCTTCCTTTACAGCAGGCCTTGTATCGAAGACCTCCACTACAGCTCCAAGCCGCCTCGCAGTAGCAATTGCCTGCAGCCCTGCAACACCAGCACCTAATATCAGTACTTTAGCAGGAGCTATACTGCCGGCAGCTGTCATGAACATAGGAAAATATCTTCCGTATGTATTGGCAGCAAGCAAGACAGCTTTATACCCGGCAATATTTGCCTGTGAGCTCAATACATCCATGGCTTGTGCTCGGGTGGTACGGGGCAGCATATCCAGGGAAAACGTAGTGACTCCTTCCCTTGCCCATTTTTTCATTAACTCAATATGAAATAATGGCTGATAAACACCTATCAGCACCTTTGATTTGAGGGTGGTAATTTCATTCACCGCAGGCTGTTGAATGGACAGTATAATATCAGAAGAAGCCAGTACCTCGCTGCGGCTTTTTATTTGTGCCCCCGCTTTCTCATACTCATTGTTGCTGCAAAAAGCTTTTTCACCAGCCCTGTCTTCAACAAATACATTTATTCCTTTTTTTGTCAATGTTGCAACTGCCTCCGCAAGTAAGGATACCCTTGTCTCAATGGCAGGTTCTTTCAAAAGGCCAATCGTCATAATAATATTTCTTTTTCTGAAGGAAACTTTGATTTTGGCGGTGGTGAAGATATTGATTTTTTAGCCAGCAGCACAAGCATTCCGGTTGATTTTGATAAGGTTGCGTACTGTCTTTCGTCAGTCTCAAAACCGAATGGTAAAATGTTGTTTTTCCCTGAACTCCTTTCGGAAAACTACAATTCCTATAAAGAATAAATCGATTGTACAACGGACATCCGGGCTTTTCTTTATTGTTTCCCATGCCTGTTCCATCCCTTTACTCCAATGAATGTCATCAAAAACAAGTATGCTGTCATTATGCAGATGCGGGAGCAGCATTTGAAAATAATCCTCAGTGGGCATTCGCCGGTGGTTTCCATCAATAAAGGCAAAATCAACAGTATTTGTCACTTTTAATACGTCGGGCAAAGTATTGTCAAAATTGCCTTCAATGAGTTCAATGTTACTTATGGCCAATTGCCGGAAATTAAGCTTTGCAATGGCTGCAATTTCATTTGCGCCTTCCATAGTCACAATTTTTGAAGCAGGATTGCCTAACGATAAATAAGTGGTAGTTATTCCTAATGAGGTGCCCAGTTCAAGTATAGTGGTGGGTTGGTAATACTTAACTATCCGGAAAAGAAGCTGGCCGTATTTCTTGGATTTGGCAGCATTTCGGGCTATGGATTTGATGCTTCGTTCATGCTCCTTTAAAACAGCAGAACCTGCACCAAAATCTTCAACGATAAACATCCTCGAATCACTCAGCAACCGTTTTCGCAGTCCTTCTGCTTGTTTGTATTCCTTATAATGGCTTTTATCATTCAGTACCTTAGTGATGAAATCAAAAATAAATGGTGAATGGGTACCATGCCCCTTGCCATTGGAAGATGTAAGATAATACCTGAGATATTTCAGAGCTAAATATGGTGCATGGTACATGGAAAAAGTGATTCAGTGTTATCCAATTCTTTCCCAAACCTGGAATGAATAGTTATAAGCATTTTTTTCATCTGCCTCATGATTTTTCTGGCTGACAAGGTGCCACTGTCCTTGTGTTAAAACCGGAAAGAAAGTATCGCCTTCAGGTTCTGCCTCTACCCTGGTCAGGTATATTCTCTGGGCCTTATCAAAAAGTGCTTTGTATATTTCTCCGCCTCCAATCACCATCACTTCTTTTGCATCCGTTTCCTTAGCGACAAAAAGGGCATCTTCAATATTTTTTACAGCTACGGTATTATCAGCCTTCCAGCCGGGCTGTCTTGTTATCACAATATTCTTTCTGCCGGGTAGTGCCTTGCCGAGGGAGTCAAAGGTTTTTCGGCCCATTACAACCGGCATACCCCATGTTACATTTTTAAAATGCTTCATATCATTGGGTAAATGCCAGGGCATTTTTCCATCCTTTCCGATAGCATTATTACTGGCTGCAGCTACAACTAGAGAGATAGTCATGAGTTGGTTGAATTAGTCGGTAGCAAAGATAAACTATACAGCGACCGGTGCTTTAATAGCCGGATGACATTGATAATTTTCCAATGTAAAATCCTCAAACTGGAAACTGAAAATATCTTTTACAGCCGGGTTTAGCTTCATCAAAGGCAATGAAAAAGGATGCCGGCTAAGTTGCAGATTAACCTGCTCCATATGATTGCTATAGATATGTACATCTCCGAACGTATGGACAAAATCACCCGGTTCTAAATCGCAAACCTGTGCAATCATCATTGTCAGTAAAGCATAGGATGCTATATTAAAAGGTACTCCGAGAAATACATCCGCACTCCGCTGATATAACTGGCAACTGAGTTTGCCTTCAGCCACATAAAACTGGAACATATTATGGCAGGGCATTAAAGCCATTTTGGGCAGATCAGCTACATTCCATGCACTGACGATAAGCCGGCGGCTGTCAGGATTTGTTTTTATCTGTTTGATCAGGTCAGCAATTTGATCAATAGCTTGTTCTTCCTTGCCCTCCCAACTGCGCCACTGCTTACCGTAAACTGGACCCAGTTCTCCATTTTCGTCCGCCCATTCATCCCAAATAGATACTCCATGCTCTTTGAGATAAGCAATATTTGTCTCACCTCTTAAAAACCAAAGCAATTCATAGATAATACTTTTCAGATGAACCTTTTTAGTAGTAACCAACGGGAAGCCCTTTTGCAGGTCAAAACGCATCTGGTAACCAAAAACACTTCGGGTTCCTGTTCCGGTACGATCTTTTTTATCCGTACCGTTTTCTAAAATATGCCTGAGCAGATCGTGGTATTGTTGCATGCCTGCAATTTACAGTAAAGCTTTGACCCCGGAACTGCCAGGATTCGCCTGTGAGCAACCTGTTAATTGAGGATAAACATCGAAAAGATTGATTTTAGTCAGCATCGCAATCGTTGACGTACATTAATTTGGACATAGCGATCCAATACAGTTCTTATGCTTAATTCAAGGAGATTTTATAAAGAACTGGGCAACCTGTTTTATGCCATTGCTGCGGCTGATAAAAATATTAGTCCTAAAGAAAAGAAAACGCTGGATGACGAAGTACAGTTTGCCTGGAAACATTATGACAATACAACCGACCGGTTTGGTTCAGACCGGGCCTTCCTGATAGAATTTGAATTTGAAACAATGGAAGACAACAGCGAACCGGCTGAAACTGCCTACCAGGCATTTGAAACTTTTTTCCGGGAGAAAAAAAACGAGATAGATGAACATACCCGGGCAAGAATATTCAACAGTGCCAGGCATATTGCCGAAAGTGTGCGGAAGATCAACCACGAAGAATTGAGCTACCTGGTAAGATTAAAACAGTTGCTGGAACTTTAAGCCTTTAATTTCCTGCGGGCAACTTCTTTTTTAATTAACGATAACTCACGGCCGGTTTGCCCCTTTACAGATGTATTTTCCTGCGCCCTTCTCATCAGGTATTTAATAACATCCTTAATAGGACCAAAAGGGAGGTATTTACTTACGCTGCAGCCTGCATGCGCCAGGTTGAAAGTAATATTATCGCTCATGCCGTACAACTGGCTCCAGTGTACATGCGGATGATTCAGTGGAAGGCCTTTTTCTTGCAATAACTGTGCAGCATACATATTACTATACTCATTATGAGAAGCTACCATCAGGGCAATTCGATCTATATGGTCAATACAAAACTTCACACTTTCATTGTAATCCCTGTCCGTACTTTCCTTATCGGGCATAATAGGTGATGGATAACCCCTTTCAGCAGCCCTTTTTCTTTCCTTTTCCATGTAAGCACCTCTTACCAGCTTGGCACCCAGTATAAAATTTCTTTCTACTGCCGCCTCGTAAGAATCCTTTAAGAATTGCTGCCTGTCCGTACGATAATGCTGTGTGGTATTATAGACTACAGCCCTCTTTTTATTAAATGTATCCATCATCAAAATGGTCAGCGCATCAAGGGGCTCAGTAATCCATGTTTCTTCAGCATCAATAGACACACCAACATCATTGCGGGCTGCAGCATCACAAACCCTCATCACCCTGTGGCGTACCCGGTGCCACTCCTCTCTTTCCTCTACTGATAATTTATCCAGCATGGCAAGATATCTCTTCATCAGAGTACCCTGTTCCCGGTGCATCATTTCATTCATCTTTTCCAGTAAAGCAAACCGGGCAAAACCGGTGATTTTTACACTCATGAAGGGGATATTGGGCTGTGTGGCGGCATAATTAATCACTTTGATAAAAACCTCACAGGCATTGTCAAAGTTCTCCTCACCTTCTTTTCCCTCCACTCCGTAGTCCAGTATGATCTGTACATTGTATTTCGCCAGCATTTGGGCAACCGGGTCAATTTGCTCCAGGGTTTCACCGCCAACAAACTGAGAAAAGATTGTTTTTCTGATAATGCCTTTAACCGGCAAGCCCACTCTCAAAGCCCATGGAGCCATTTTAGCCCCGATTTTAACCAGCCAGGGTCTGGCCATCATAGAGAAAAGGAAATGAGCCTTTTTTAATTCTTTGTCTGATTTGTATTGAAATGCGAATTCTGTATTGTCAAATGAAATGACATTCGGTACTTTGTTACTCATACGGCAATTATTAATCTTTTTGGGATTTAACCTCCCAATGTGCCGCAAAAATAGCTGAAAGAAGGCTCAAAAAAAGAGAGAATAATCATATTGCCTGGTGATTAAACGGCTGTAATACCATTTCACTAACTACCCCGCTTGCAGGCTGCTGGCATAAAAACCAAATTGCCCTGGCAGCTTCTTCTGTTCTGATCATTTTTTCCCGCTGTACCCTCAGATCAATGTTGTCCCAAAAAGATGAATCGACCCCGCCCATAAAAATATTAGTAATGCGAATTTCTGTCCGTTTCACCTCTTCCCGGATGCTTTGCATCATTCCTGTCAGGCCATATTTACTGGCACTATAAGCCGCAGCTCCGACCATTGGCGTTTTGCCCAGCACTCCGGGAATATTAATAATCAGTCCCTTTTTTACCTCCTTCATAGCCGGCAAAAAAGCCTTTACCAACAGAAAAGTTCCATACAAATTATAATGTATGGTTTGTAAAAACTCATCCCCGCTCAGGTTTTCAATAGGTTTGATGATGCCGATACCTGCTGCATTTATTAAAATATCGATAGACGGATAAATGGAGAAATATTTTTCGCTTAACGCTGACACCTGACCCGGATTGGATATGTCTGCCGAAAAAGTTCTTTCGTTACTTATACCTGACTGCGCAGCGATGACAGAAAGTTTTTCACTACTTCTTCCCGTTAAAAAGACATTGGCACCGCTTGCTGCCAGTAGTTTAGATACAGCGGAACCAATTCCACCGGTGGCCCCTGTTATGAGTATGTTTTTCCCTTTTATTGATTCCATGCCCTATTCTTTTGTGCAACAACAAACCTGCCGCTCATTTGTTGAAGCATTCATGAAATCAGTTTTCCTTGTTTTTCCGCACCAATTGTTTGCTGCAAACCCAGCAATAAAAAAGGACAGGGATATCTATTTAGTCGAAGAGTATCTCTTTTTTCGTCAGTACAACTTCCACCGGCAAAAACTGGTACTGCACAGGGCATCCCTAAAAGCCTATGAAGCTTACCTGCTTTCCAAAAATTACAAAGTCAATTATGTTGAAACGACCACTAACATAGCTGACATACGTTCACTCATCAATAAATTGGCCAGCCGATTGGTAACCGAAATCCATTACACAGATACTGTCGACAACTGGCTTGAAAAAAGGATTATTGATTCCTCCAAAGTACACCAGATAAGGTTGGTAAAATATCCTACGCCCAGTTTCCTGAACCAGCCGGAGGATTGGGAGCAGTTCTTTGCCAGTAAAAAAACTTACTTCCAGACTGATTTTTATATTAATCAAAGAAAGAAAAGAAATTTGCTGCTGGAGAAAAACGGGAAACCACTCGGCGGTAATTGGACATACGATGCTGAAAACAGGCAGAAACTCCCCAAAAATGAAACCGTGCCTCTGATCAAAAAACCCGAAGAGAATAAATATGTAAATGAGGCCATAAAATATGTTTCGAAATATTTTCCGGGTAATTATGGCAGCATGGAAGATTTTAGCTATCCCGTTACTTTCACTGATACAGACAAATGGCTTGACGATTTCCTGGAAAACCGGTTTAGCAAATTCGGTATTTATGAGGATGCAATGGTACAGAACGAAAGCATACTTTATCACTCTGTTCTTACGCCCATGCTAAATATTGGATTGATTAATCCGCAACAGATTATAGATAAAGCAATGCAAGCTGCCATTGACAAGGAAATCCCGTTAAATTCATTAGAAGGATTTATCCGCCAAATCATTGGATGGCGGGAATTTATTCGCATAATATATGAAAGGGAAGGTAGCCGCCAAAGAACTACCAATTACTGGAAATTTACCCGGAAGATACCTCCTGGCTTTTGGAATGGTACTACCGGTATTCACCCGATAGATACAGTCATAAAAAGGCTTTTAAAGACAGGTTACTGCCACCATATTGAACGATTGATGGTGCTGGGCAATTTCATGCTATTATGTGAGTTTGATCCTGATGAGGTTTACCGGTGGTTCATGGAAATGTTTGTTGACAGTTATGATTGGGTAATGGTTCCCAATGTGTACGGTATGACCCAGTTTGCTGACGGAGGCCTGATGACAACCAAGCCGTATATAAGTGGCAGCAATTACCTGCTAAAAATGGGTGACTGGCATAAGGGTGAATGGACACAAATATGGGATGGCCTGTTCTGGCGTTTTATGCATATACACCGTGATTTTTTTCTCACTAATCCGAGACTGGGTATGCTGGTAAAAACCTTTGATAAAATGACGGCAGAGAAAAGAAAAGTTCATTTAAAAAATGCAGAAGAATTTTTAAAAAGCCTTGATTGATGAAATCTGTAAAAAAATCAGACCTGCCGCAAAAGATATGCATGGTTTGCCAACGTCCGTTTACATGGCGAAAAAAATGGAAGAAAGTTTGGGAAGAAGTAAAATACTGCAGTGACAAATGCAGGATGAACCGGAACATATCTGCCTAACGTTTACTGATCCTGTTTCCGGAAATTGCCCGCTGCCTGCTGCACTTAAAACGGCTTATACCTGTAATTCTTAGTTTTTGATGCTTGGTGGTTCTGCCTGCCATTCTTTTTCGCCACCTAGTAAAGCTGCTGCTTTTCATATACCGGCGCATAAGTACAATAACATCCTTTTCTCCTAATCCAAACTGAAACCATATTGCCTCGAAAGGTGTTCTGTCTTCCCAGGCCATTTCTACTAGGCGGTCTATATCCGTTTCTGTCAAAGATTTACCTGTCTTTTGCATAAAATCCTGAAACAACTTGTTATCGTATATCTTATACAACCATCAGGCAGGCTAATTGTTATAAATATATGCAGCATATTGAATTCCCCACTTCGTATTCTGAAATTCTTAAAAGAATAGATGAAATTGATCCCATTGAATATGCCCGGTCAAGAAATTATTTAAACGGGTCAGTAACTTACCTGTCACCTTATATTTCAAGGGGAGTCATCTCAACTAAAAAAATTCTGCAATCCCTTTTGGAAAAAGGTTTTGCCCCGGCACAATCCATAAAGTTTATACAGGAATTAGCATGGAGAGAATATTTCCAAAGAGTATGGCAACACCTGGAAGATGATATTTTCGATGACATCAGAAGAACCCGTACAGGTGTAAACAACAGGCAGATACCTGCTGCGTTAATTAATGCCGCCACAGGTATCGAATCAATTGATAAAGCAATCAATGAGCTTTACGAAACAGGCTATATGCACAATCACCTTCGCATGTATGTGGCTAGCATTGCCTGTAACGTAGCAAAGTCTTACTGGGATATGCCCTCCCGGTGGATGTATTATCACCTGCTGGATGGCGATGTGGCGAGTAATACCTGCAGCTGGCAATGGGTAGCAGGCAGTTTTTCATCCAAACAATATTTCGCTAACCAGGAAAATATTAACAGGTACACCGGGAGCAAACAGGTCAATACATTCCTTGATAAATCTTTTGATGAGTTGCCGGAGCAAAACATACCAGAGCCTCTAAACAAACTTATTTCTCCTATATTAATTACCAATTTACCGGAAAAGAATATCCCGGTGCTAAATGAACATTTACCCACACTGCTCTATACTTCATATAACCTGGATCCGGAGTGGAGAACAGATATGAAAGCCAACAGGATATTACTATTGGAGCCTTCGCACTTCCGGCAGTTTCCGGTAAGCGAAAAGGTTTTGGCCTTCATCATACAACTGGCCTCCAATATCAAAGGTATCCAGGTATTTGTTGGTGAACTGAATGAAATACCCGGACTGAACAATTCAAAAGCCATTTATTCAAAAGAACATCCTGCTTTCAAACATTTCCCGGGCATCAAAGACGAAAGGGATTGGCTATTTCCGGAAGTAAAAGGCTTTTATAATTCTTTTTTCAGTTACTGGAAACAATGCGAACGATTCTTAAGGAAAATGGACGAAAGAGAACCCGCATTGTTGTGTGCCTGATAATACTGTCCGGGTAGTCTTATCTTTGCCAAAATTTATTAAATGGAGCCCCGCAAAGCATCAGACAGTCTTACTATAATGACAGAACTTGTTTTACCGAACGACACCAACATCTTCGGCAATCTGATGGGAGGTCGTCTTATGTACTGGATGGACATAGCAGCTGCTCTTGCCACACAAAAGCATTGTAATGCACCGGCGGTTACTGCATCAGTCGATAATATTTCTTTTGAAAGTCCCATCAAACTGGGGAATGTAGTACATATTGAAGCAAAGATCACCAGGGCTTTTAACTCGTCTATGGAAGTACACCTGAAAGTATGGGGCGAAGACCTGATTCACCAGTACAAGTATAAAAGTAACGAGGCGTATTACACTTTTGTAGCGCTGGATCCTAACCGTAAACCAAGGCCTGTGCCTCCTGTAATAGCAGAAACTGAAGAAGAGAAAAAATTATATGATGGAGCTCTTCGCAGAAGGCAATTGAGGTTAATACTGGGAGGAAAATTAAAACCGGATGATGCTACAGAATTAAAAGCATTATTTGTTAAGGACTAACTACTATTGACTATATACTCTCGGCTACTTATCTGTTGTCAGCCAGTGATGCTTACCCATCATCATGTGCTTTTTACTCTGCTCAATAGCATCCATTATTTGCGCAAGTATATTCTCAGTTGAGTCTTCATAATTAATCTGGAGAGGTTCTTTAAATGTCACTGACAATAAGGAACCCTTCTTTTTAAATTTCAGGCCTTTTTTGTTAAATGCCCGCCAGAATCCGCTTATCACTACCGGTATCACCACTGGTTTTATTTGCTTAATGATCAGTGCTGTTCCTTTTCTGCCGGGTGCAAAGGGTTTGGTGGTGCCCTGCGGAAAAGTGATCACCCAATTATTTTCCAATGCCCTGGTAATTTTTCTTGTATCAGAAGGATCGAGGCCCCTGCGTACTTCTTTGCCTCCCTCCCGCCATGTTCTTTTTACAGTCAATCCGCCAGCCAGCAGGAAAAGGCGGCTGATAAAACTGCCTTTCATTGTTTCCTCTGCTGCCACATAATTTACTCTGGTGAAAGGATTCAGTAAGTAGTAAGGGACTCCCAGCCTGTTCATTTTCCCCCATTTAACAGCACAAAAGATATGCAGGAAGGTTATGACATCAGCAAAATAAGTCTGGTGATTACTTACAAACAAAACTTTTCTCCTCGGCAAATCTTTCAAATGCTCGGTGCCCGTAATTTTCAATTTATTAATCATTGTCAGACCCGGGTAGGAAAAAGCCCCTACAAGAAAGTATACAATTTTCCTAATGGGGTGAAAATGCCTTAACCTGTCTGAAATGGAAGAAATAAAGCTCATTATACAAACAATCTGAATTCAAATTAAGCAATTGTAAATGAATACAACAGTACGAATAAAGCAATAATTACAATAAAAAACCCTCCTGGTTTACAGGAGGGTTTTGATTTTCTATTTTAGAAACAGATTATTCAGGCTTTGCCTCTTCAGATGAAGCAGCTTCGCCGCTATCCATTTTCTTTTTCAGATCAGCCAGCACACCCAGGTCTCCCAATGTGGCTTTTTCCACTTTATTCTGAACACTCTTCACAGCCTTACGGGTAGTTTCAGCCTCAGCTCTTGCTTCTTTTTTAGCAGCTTCTGCAGCCTCTACTTGTCCCTGCTCCCAGATACGGGTATGCGAAACCACAATTCGTTTTTCGTTGCGGTCAAACTCAATTACCATGAACTGTGCTGTTTCATCAGCAGCAATGCTCTTCCCATCTTCCTTGCTCAGGTGACGGTTAGGAGCAAAACCTTCAAGGCCATAAGGCAACTGAACTGTGGCTCCCTTATCATCTCTGCGGCTAACTGTCCCTTCGTGGATGCTGCCGATAGCAAATGTATCCTGCAGCGTATTCCAGGGATCTTCTTCCAGTTGTTTGTGTCCGAGTTGCAGTTTGCGGTTCTCTTTATCAATACCAAGGATCACTACGTCGATATTATTGCTAACCTTAGTATACTCGCTGGGGTGATTGAAACGCTTCAACCAGCTCAGATCGCTGATGTGGATCATACCACCGATACCAGGGGCCAGTTCTACAAACACACCATAATTAGTAATGTTTTTCACCAGGCCGGTGTGACGGCTTCCTTCAGCAAATTTTGTTTCAATATCATTCCAGGGGTCAGCAGAAAGTTGTTTAATGGACAAACTCATCTTACGGCTTGCTTTATCCAGAGTAACTACTTTTGCTTCATATTCATCACCTAATTTGAAGAATTCCTTCGCATTGATCGGTGTGTTGGCCCATGTAATTTCAGATACATGCACCAACCCTTCTACACCTGGCTGAATTTCCAGGAATGCACCATAATCTTCAATATTCACTACTTTACCCTTTACAATATTTCCTTCAGCGATATTGTCTGCCAGCACATCCCATGGATGCGGAGTCAGTTGTTTCAGGCCAAGGCTGATACGCTTTTTCTCATCATCGAAATCAAGCACCACCACATTGATCTTCTGATCAAGTTTCAATACTTCAGAAGGATGAGAGATGCGGCCCCACGAAATATCAGTGATATACAACAGACCATCTAAACCACCCAGATCCATAAAAGCACCAAAGTCTGTGATATTCTTCACTGTACCTTCCAGTACCTGGCCTTTCTCCAGTTTGCTCATGATCTCTGCTCTTTGAGCTTCGATATCGCTTTCGATAAGTGCTTTATGAGAAACAACAGCATTCTTGATTGTTTCGTTAATCTTAACAACCTTGAACTCCATTGTTTTTCCAACAAACTGATCGTAATCTGTAACCGGCTTCACATCGATCTGTGAACCAGGTAAGAATGTTTCCATACCGAAAACATCAACGATAAGACCGCCTTTGGTCTTGGAAGTAACAGTACCGGTAATAACTTCACCTGTTTTGTGTACTTCAACAATTTTTTCCCATGCACGGGTAATGCGGGCCTGGCGGCGGCTCAGGTTCAGGTGACCTTCCCGGTCTTCTTTTTCCACAATCATCACTTCTACTTCATCACCAACAGACAGGTTAGGAATGTCGCGGAATTCATTCAGTGAAATCAAACCATCACTTTTGAAACCGATATTCAGTACTACGTCGGTTTTGGTTAAACCAACCACAGTTCCTTTAATCAGTTCACCGTCGTTCAGTTGTACGAAAGTGTTATCATACACCTGGTGATATTTTTCTTTTTCTTCAGCAGAATAAGAAATCACATTGCGTCTGTCAACACTCCAGTCAAAATCATCATGAGCAGTAGCTACTGCTTCCACAGGTGCAGTTGTTGTCGCTGTAGTTGCTTCAGCTTGTTCAGCAGAAGCAGACTCCTGTGCATCAGCGTTTAGTTGTTTTTTAATAATGTTATCAAACATGATAAATAGATCCCGAAGGGTTTTATTTCGGGGCAGCAAAGATAAGTTATAGTTCCGGCTTTAGGTAGGTTGAAGTGAGCTATTTTTTTGACAGAGCAGCCGGTTGTAAAGCCTTGATTTAGCGTTTCTTGTAACAAGCTTTTCAGGGCTCTGATCGCTGTTCAACTGTAAATATTCCTATATTCACCAAAAATAGGCTTTGCTATATAGATTGTTGAAAATCCTTTCCCTGCTGGCACTGCCAATATGGTGTCGCCGGCTGACAATTAACAAACCGGAACTACTAAAAGAAAAGGGGCCGTTACTAATAGCCAGTAACCATCCCAATTCATTCCTTGATTCAGTTTTACTGGATACCGTTTTCCAACAACCTGTTTGGTCGCTGGCCAGGGGAGATGTCTTTAAAAAACCTTTTTACATAAAATTATTGACCACTTTAAAGATCCTTCCGGTTTACAGAACAAGTGAAGGAGTAGAAAACCTTTCTGAAAACTATAAAACATTCGAAGAGTGTATTGCTATTTTCAGGAAAAACGGAATAATCACAATTTATAGCGAAGGTAAATGTATCAATGAATGGCACCTGCGGCCTTTGAAAAAAGGGACCGCAAGATTAGCGGTTAAAGCATGGGATGAAAACCTTCCCCTGAAAGTACTACCCGTTGGGATCAACTACAGTTCATTTAGCCGGTTCGGAAAAAATATCTTCCTGAACTTTGGTGAAATAATCACGGCGACTGACATTATTAATGGAGGTGC
>CAYPBW010000027.1:17836-22821 GCA_964409055.1 uncultured Chitinophaga sp.
TTGGTGCTTCCGGTATTTCCCTTTACAGCATGGGCATTTGTGCAACTAAAACCACAACTGGATTAAATCAACTGGCTGCAATCGACTTTGCCGCAATGAATCCGCTGGCCCATGCATGTTGAAAATTAAAGCCCCCCGTCACACCATCCACATCCATTATTTCCCCGGCAAAATACAGGTTACCAACTTTTTTACTCATCATTGTATGGTGATCAATCTCAGAAAGTTTAATACCACCCGCAGTGACAAATTCTTCTTTAAAAGTAGTTTTACCTTTTACCCCCAGTTCATAATTGCATAGATTCTTAATGAACTTATTCTGGACAACAGATGGCATATCAGCCCAGCGCATCGTCTCTGAAACCCCTGATTGCATAGCTAAAAAATCCCATAGCCTGTTGGGAAGGCCATACATATTCCTTCCTTTCACCCGCTTGGAAGCATTATCATTCCTGATTTGTAAAAATCTTTCTTTCAACGTTAGCTCATTCAAATCCGGCAACCAGCTTATGGTAATAGCAAACTCATAATTGAGCTTTGCCAGTTCCCTGGCCCCCCATGCACTTAACTTTAACACAGCCGGACCACTAAGGCCCCAATGTGTAATTAAAATCGAACCCGAATCTGCCAGTTTTGATTGCTGAATTTTTACTTTAGCGTTTTCTACGCTTATTCCCATCAGTTCCCTTATTGGATGGCCAGGTAAATTAAACGTAAATAAAGAGGGAACCGGCTCTTCGATAGTATGACCTGTTTCTTTCAGCCAGTCAAACATAGATGACTTTGGGTAACCGCCGCTTGCAACACATATATAATCAGCAGTAAGATCCCGGTGATCATTCAACTCCACCTGGAATTGCTCCCCGGTCTTTTTCAGTTTTTTCACTTCGGCATTTAGCATTATTGCTACATTATACTTACTGGCCTCTTTCAGTAAACAGCGAATAATAGTCTCAGAAGAATCGCTGACAGGAAACATTCTGCCATCCTCTTCTGTTTTCAGCGTTACTCCTCTTTCATCAAACCATTTGATAGTGTCAGTAGTAAAAAAATGGTGAAAGGTTTTTTTAACAAAATTTGCTCCCCGCGGATAGTTTCGGCTCATCTCACCAATATCAAAGCATGCATGAGTTACATTGCAACGGCCTCCACCACTTACTTTTACTTTGGAGAGCAGTTTGTTAGATTTTTCAACAACAATAACTTTAAGTAACGGATTCAGTCTTGCCGCATTAACGGCACAAAAAAAACCAGAGGCTCCGCCACCTATTACTAGTAGTTTTTTTTGCAATGAGAAATTTTTACTGCCCGCAAATTACTATCTTTAGTAAAAGTACTTTCAATAATTTTCAAGACATGCCATTTAAGCACTTTGTAAACAAATATTGTTATTCTTTAGCAGCAGTTTTAACATTAGCCATACTGATTACTTGTAGAAAAATAGATTACAATGAAAGAACTTCTGTTGATGATGTAGACCCGTTGGAAGTTTTTTTTTCGGATACGACAAGTGCCGACTTCAGGGTTCGTGCAATTGCCAGAAAAATTGAAATGCAAAACTTACAACATGATTTTATTAAAGACCTTGTCAAAAGGGTTGGATTTCCTATCTGGAAAAAATCTTTAATAGTACCGCCACCTCAGCAAACAAGATTGTCAAACGATAGTGCAATAACATATCTATATATCCCTTTTGCAAATGATTCTACGGTAAATGCTTCGCTAATTGTGAGAACTACGATTGTTGACACATCTTTCCGGCTATTGAACAGTTTCGAATATGAAACATTTGGCTTCGATAGTACATCAAATACCTGGAATGCTAAGAATATTTTTCATCTTTTTGCAATATTCGAAAAAGAAATTTATGGTCATACAGTTTTCAAAATTCTCGACAGACGATTATTTCCATTACCTGATACTAATAAAACTATAATTGCGCATTTTAAAAATCAAAATCTTTCGTGGGAGAGACAAAATCTTCTATCAGAAGTCACCAACTGTCAATGGATTGATGTATGTTATGGCCCAGATTGGTACGAAGACTGGTGCGATGGCGGTTGCACTACTGATTGTGAATATTTTACTCATTCAGAACTTTCATGTACCACTGTTTGGACAAATGGAAATGGTAGTCCTCCAGGAAATAGTGGTGGTGGATCAACTTGGTGGCCTCCTGTATGTGGCGTTGGTGGTGTAAATTGTAATGCTCAGGGTTGGACTACATTTAATACAAATGATTTTCAAGCAAATTATATTGCTCAAGGCTACCGACATTTTGAAACTTGGGAAATGAGTAGTGTGGATTTAACAAGAATAAATAACTGGAGAATAAATAATATTGACACGATAGGTTTAGATAGTTGTGTTAGAAAAATATTAGACAAACTTATTGGTGGAGACAATTTAATTGGAAGAATTTTAGCAAAAATAGACAATGCAAGACCTCATAGAACCGATATAGAGAAATATCGAATTACATTTTTAGTTGATAGCGTTGGGAGTGGAAATACTGCAGAGGCAGGCGGAGGTACCCTCTACCCTAGTAGCGGTTATTTTGTAGATACTATTAGAATTAATCCAGCATTTTTGAAAAGGGCTTCTGAATTAGCAATTGCGCAATCAATACTACATGAAATAATTCACTCTTATTTAGCCGCAATTTTTACAAGATATTCTTATGGTGGTTATACTGTTTCTCAAATAAAGTCTATGTCAATAGATTCATTATTTACCGAATATGTTGACACCTTAATTTCTTATCATTCGAGTTTAGCATTACAGGATTGGCAAAATAATAACCCTCAATTTGACCATAATTTTATGGCAGATAAATTACTAGAAAGAATGGCTTCTGCACTGGCACATGTTGACAATTTCAGAAACTCGCAAGAATATTATTGGGAAATGACTTGGGCAGGATTGCATAGAACTAAAACATGGCAGTTTTATCATTCTAATTACCCTAATTGGCCTCCTGATAACCCAGCTCCTAATAACGACAGTACCTGGGGACTTAAGTACGCTTTTACTACTGCAAGAATTGATAGTATACTAACACATCTTTATAACGAACAAACAGATACAGCTAAAGCAAAGGGTAGACATAGAATTACTGGAGACTGTTTTGGCCCTAACGGATTATTACCCGACTAATTAGGTTTACTTATGAAAATCTTAATGTTATCAATTCTATTCATTATACCAAGGCTAATTTATACTCAGCCTGTTTTGATTACTACAACTTCATCAAAATATTCTGTTTCCCAAAAATCTCTTTATTCAAAAGATAAAAAATGCCATATTATAAATTGCATTATTAGCTCAAATGAAAATTATTCTACAACTGGAGACATATTAATCCTCATAAAAATTTTTGAACCTTATAAAAGATTATCAATCAATAAAATCCCAACAAATACCTGTTCTTTAGAAGAATTTGTCAAAAAGAATGTGATCCCTCTATTAAAACTGGATATGTCCTTAAATGCATTAACCCTAGAACCAGTAAGTAGGCATTCTAGTGCAAAAATATTCGACAGCTTAGTCTTATCTGATGGGTCAAAAAATGTCTTATTAAGAGGAGTTATTATAATAGAGTTTTTCCAGATTACCTCTATTCCAAGACTTGATTTATTTCAGTCTACTCCTACACTTTTCAATCTATCTGCCGACACCATTTCAATTTATAAATGGAGTGCAGACAGCATCCCTACACCAAATATTAGCTCGAACCCCCAAGGAAAAATTTTCTTACTAAAGAAGCCTAATGACAGTTCATTTATTTTCTTTCGCCTTCCGTTTAGCTGCTCTCATTGCTCCCTGTCATTTTATAATGAATATTTATACCAAAAAGATATAGGTGTTATTGCCTTTAAAAGCAAGTATCTTTATTATTATAAAAGCAATCATAAAGGAATTCCATCAGGAGTATATGAAACAAACGAGTATTACTATTTTAGATGATAATAAAATAAAGTAGTTTTATTAAATTCTTACTATTGTTCAACTGTAAGTGAAAATGTCTGACTCTTCTTCTTACATTCAACCGTGGAATTGTGTACACCCGGTAAAGACGTTTGTAATTACAATTTTCTGCACCTAAACACTATATACATGCGACATCAATGACAAAAAGTTCAGGATTATTTTTTTCAGCACTCTCTATCGGACCATAATCAGAAAGGATATCGGCTTTAGATTTTCTTACACATACATCGTGTTCAAAATGGACTGACGGCTTTCCGTCCCTGGTTCTTACTGTCCAGCCATCAGATTCTGTATATACATCCTTCTTGCCCATATTGATCATGGGCTCGATGGCCAGTACTAATCCTTCTTTCAGCTTTGGGCCACTTCCCCGCTTACCATAATTCGGCACCTGCGGGTCTTCGTGCAGGTTTTTACCTAACCCATGCCCCACTAACTCCCTCACCACACCAAAGCCATGTTTTTTTTCTGTGTGCTCTTGTATTGCAAAAGCAATATCACCAACCCGGTTTCCCTCAATTGCTTTCTCAATTCCCTTATACAAGGATTGTTTTGTCACCAGAATTAGCTGCATTACCTCTGGCCCTGGATCGCCAATGGCAAAAGTATAGGCATGATCGCCATGCCAGCCATTTAAAATAACTCCAACATCCACGGATACAATATCACCTTCTCTCAATTCATTATTTCCGGGAAAACCATGTACTACCACATCATTTACAGAAATGCAGGAATTATAAGGATAGCCATGATAATTAAGAAAAGAAGGAACTGCATGATGATCCCTGATAAATTCGCCAATCATCCTGTCAATGGAAATTGTAGTAATGCCCGGCTTTAAGTGATTTGCCACCTCAGTCAGTGTTTTACTTACCAGCAAAGCACTTTGCCGCATCATCTCCACCTGGTCATTTGTTTTACAGATCATCATATCCTGCAAATATCTTTAAAAAAACAGACCCGGCAAGGATTGCTTACCGGGTCTGCTAATATCA
>CAYPBW010000028.1:0-3727 GCA_964409055.1 uncultured Chitinophaga sp.
TTTTTGTAAATTCCTTTTTTAAATACTTATTTATGTCAACACAAACTAACTTCTTTGCCATGGAGACTGCTCCGGCAAGGGCAGAACTCGAAACATGGGTAAAAAAGGTTGCTGAATTTTGCGAGGCAGATGCTGTACACTGGTGCGACGGATCAAAAGAGGAATATGACCGTATGTGCCAGCTGCTGGTAGATAAGGGAACATTTATTCCACTAAACCCCGAAAAAAGGCCCAATAGCTTTGCCTGCTTCAGTGATCCAAGCGATGTGGCAAGAGTGGAAGACAAAACGTTTATCTGCAGCCTGCGCAAAGAAGATGCAGGTCCTACCAACAACTGGATGGATCCTAACGAAATGAAAAAAATCCTGGAAGGCCTGATGAAAGGAAGTATGAAGGGCCGCACACTATATGTTATTCCTTTTTGTATGGGGCCACTGGGCTCTGCTTATTCAAGATATGGTGTACAGATCACCGACTCGGAATATGTAGTGGTGAATACCCGCATTATGACCCGTATGGGAAAAGATATAATGCCTTACCTGGAATCAAAAGGATATGTAAAATGCCTGCACACTATCGGCGCACCGCTGCAGCCGGGACAAAAAGATGTGACATGGCCCTGCAATCCTGATGTAAAGTACATTTCTCATTTCCCGGAAGAAAGAACCATTGTTTCTTACGGCAGTGGCTATGGCGGTAATGCATTGATGGGCAAAAAATGTTTTGCATTGCGGATCGCTTCTGTGATGGGAAGAGAAGAAGGATGGCTGGCAGAACATATGCTGATAATGGGTGTAGAATCTCCTGAAAAAGAAAAGACTTATGTAGCAGCTGCCTTCCCCAGCGCCTGCGGCAAAACAAATTTTGCTATGCTCATTCCGCCAAAGGAGTTTGACGGCTGGAAAGTAACGACAGTAGGAGATGATATTGCCTGGATCCATAAAGGAGATGACGGAAATCTCTATGCCATCAATCCTGAAGCAGGTTATTTTGGTGTGGCACCGGGTACCAACTATGATACCAACCCCAATGCCATGGAGAGCATCAAAGGGAACACCATTTTTACCAATGTGGCTATTACTGCTGATAAAGATGTGTGGTGGGAAGGCTTGACCAAAGAAGTGCCTGATGGTTTGACCGACTGGCATGGCAAGCCTTATGATAAAAACAGTGGCAAACCCGCTGCACATCCCAACTCTAGATTTACCGCACCGGCCTGTCAAAACCCGGCGATAGACAAAGACTGGGATAATCCAAAGGGTGTACCGGTTGCCGGTTTCATTTTCGGCGGAAGAAGAAGTACCGGAGTACCCCTTGTCTATCAATCATTCAACTGGAACTTTGGTGTGTACCTGGCCACTACTATGGGCAGTGAAATGACAGCAGCAGCATTTGGAGAAATAGGAAAAGTGCGCCGTGACCCCTTTGCCATGTTGCCATTCATGGGATATCATATTGGTGATTATGTAAACCATTGGTTACAATTTGGCCGCAGCCTGCCCAACCCTCCCCGCATTTTTGGTGTGAACTGGTTCCGAAAAGATGAGAATGGCAAATTCCTGTGGCCCGGCTTTGGTCAGAATATACGGGTATTGAAGTGGATCGTGGAGAGGATAAAAGGCAAAGCTCCCTCTGTAGAAAGCCCGATTGGCTGGATGCCGAGATATGAAGATATTGACTGGACAGGCTTGAAGTTTTCTAAAGAAGATTTTGAAAAGATCATGACGGTGGACCGTGAGCCGGGTAAACAGGAGTTGTTATCCCATGAAGAATTATTTGAAAGAATGTATGATAAACTGCCTAAAGAAATTTTCTTTATGCGGGAGCTCTTGCTGTCTGCCCTCTGGCGTTCACCGGAACAATGGGGCCTGCAGCCAGAAAAATACTAGCCTCTGATGATTGCCTGCTTATCACAAACAAGTATGCTGAACGGGTAAGGCTGTCTTGCCCGTTCAGTTGCTGTTGGCTTTGAACTCTTTTTATGTTTCACTGGCTGCAACAACTCTTTACTGAACCCTCTATTGCACAATCTGTGATCATTTATGGGTTGGTGATAGCCGCAGGCATTTGGCTCGGCCGCATCCGCATTGCAGGCATTTCACTGGGCATTACCTGGGTGTTGTTTGCGGGGTTGATTTTTTCTTATACAGGTGTGGAAGTAGATAAAAGTACCGAGCACTTTATTAAAGAGTTTGGTCTTATACTATTTGTTTACTCAATTGGCCTGCAGGTGGGTCCTGGTTTTTGGGCTTCGCTGAAAAAAAATGCCATGACCAATAACCTGCTGGCTTTAGCTGTGGTAGCAACAGGTGTTATCATTACCGTAATTCTTTATTATGCAAGCCATAACCATATTTCTGTAATGGCAGGCGTTATGAGCGGGGCCGTTACCAATACTCCCGGACTTGGTGCTGCACAGGCGGCTGTAAGTGATTTGCACATTACCGGTACCGATAAGTCACTCATCACACTGGCATATGCCGTTACTTACCCGTTGGGAGTATTCGGCATCATTGGTTCCTTATTGCTATTGAAAAAGATATTCCGGGTGAATATTACAGAAGAACAGGAGTTACACCGGAAACTGGCCGTACTGCGGGCCAACAGGCCGCTGTCTGTTCATTTACAATTGGAGAACAAACGACTGGTGGGACAGCCGCTTCGCAAAATATTTGAATTACTGAAAGAGCCCATTGTAGTTTCCCGCATGTATCACAACGGTGAAATCATAACACCTACACCTGATATTGAACTGGCAGAAAATGATGTGTTGCTGATTGTGGCATCAAAGCAGGAGGTAGAACAACTGAAATTACTGGTGGGTCCGGTCAGCAGTATGAATTTAAAAACAGCCAAAGAAAGCGATCTTATATCAAGACATATTGTTGTAACGAGAGCAGCCGTTACCCATAAACGCCTGGGCGATATTCCTGAACTGCAGCAACATGATTTCACACTGACCCGCCTCAGCAGGGCTGGTATTGAAATGGTGCCACATGGCGATATTTTTTTACAACTGGGCGATACCGTAAAAGTAGTGGGCACGGAAGAAGGGGTTGACCTAGTAGCCAATGCGGTGGGCAATTCGCTTAAACGTCTTGAAGCCCCTGACCTGGCACCTATCTTCATGGGCATTGTATTGGGTGTGATACTGGGCAGTATTCCTTTTCATTTTCCCAATATGCCGGTTGCCGTTAAGATCGGTATGGCTGGCGGCCCGCTGATCGTAGCGTTGATATTAAGCCGCTTTGGTAACCTGTTCTATTTAAACAATTACACTACCAACAGTGCCAACCTGATGATACGGGAACTGGGCATCAGTCTTTTTCTCGCCAGTGTAGGACTTAGCAGCGGTAAAAATTTGTCGGATGCATTTGCCGATGGCAGCGGGTTAGGCTGGATTGCCATGGGCCTTGCCATCACCATTATTCCGCTGCTGCTGGTCGGTTTTATTGCCCATAAGTTTTTTCGCAAAACCTATTTTGAAATCTGCGGCTTGCTCGCAGGTGCGTCTACCGACCCTCCGGCACTGGCTTTTGCTACCAGGCTGGCAGGTAACGATATTCCTTCTGTTACCTATGCCACGGTATACCCGCTGACAATGATACTGCGGATAGTAGCGGCCCAGTTATTGATTTTGCTGCTGGCCTGACAATTATTTCAATGCCTGTTTCAGGGCTTCCACATTTTTCTTTTCGCTGCCGATAAAGATCTTCTCATTGATGAT
>CAYPBW010000028.1:3827-22645 GCA_964409055.1 uncultured Chitinophaga sp.
TTTCCGAGATGATAGATTTTCTTCATACAAACAATAATACAATGCAAGATAAGTCCCGGTTCACTACGGGCTAAAATGCTTTACTTTGTAGCCCCAATTTTATAATTATGGCAAAAGATGAAGTCTTCAGGGATGAAATAGAAAAGGTTAGCGACTTTAAATTTGGGGCCAATGTGGCCAAAGTATTTGACGACATGGTCAACCGTTCCGTTCCCTTCTATGGGGAAATTCAACGGATGATGGCCGAGCTGGCTGCTGATCATGCAAGGGAAGAAACTTTTGTATATGATTTGGGTTGTTCTACCGGTACTACCATGATTGGTATGGATACCATGGTGAATCAGGATATAAAATTCATCGGCATTGATGACTCACAGGAGATGCTGGATAAATGCAAATCCAAACTCATGGAGATCGGGTTTTCCCGTCCTTATGAATTACGTTGTGCAGATCTTGGAGAGGGAATTAAAATTGAAAATGCATCAGTTGTAGTACTTTGTCTTACCCTGCAATTTGTAAGACCTATTTACAGGGAGCGGCTTTTAAAGGATATTTATAATGGACTCAATCCCGGCGGTGTGCTTATACTGGTAGAAAAAATTTTGGCTGAAGAAAATAATTTCAACAGGGACTTTATCAATTACTATTACAACTACAAACGCAGAAACAATTACAGCGAACTGGAAATCTCCCAAAAAAGAGAAGCCCTGGAAAATGTGCTGGTCCCCTATAAATTATCAGAAAATATCACCCTGCTGCGTGACCAGGGATTTGGCCACTGTGAAGTATTTTTCAAATGGTACAATTTTGCAGGGCTGGTTGCAGTCAAAAAATAAAAGGCATGGTTAGTATCGGGAATTTCTTTTTCAAACACCGGAACTGGATTTTCATTTTATTCTACGGGGCCTTATTCATTCCTTCCTGGCCATTATTTTCACCCCGTAACTTTGGCGACAACTATTTTATCTGGCCCATTGCTATTGGTTTATCCGTAACTGTTTTAGGTCAGCTGATCCGTGGCCTCACCATAGGACTGGCCTATATTGTCAGGGGCGGTAAGGAAGGCAAGCCTTACGCTGAAGGGTTGGTAACAGAAGGAATTTTTCGTCATTGCCGCAACCCGCTTTACGTAGGTAATATCCTGATGCTGCTGGGTGTAGGCATACTGGCCAACTCGCTGGTGTATGTTGCCATTGTCATTCCTGTTTTTTTATTCATTTACCAGGCCATTGTTTTGGCCGAAGAGAATTTCCTCCGGGGCAAATTCGGAAGCGGTTTTGATGACTATTGTAAAAAAGTTAACCGTTGGTTTCCCAATTTTAAAGGATTGGGCAAAACGCTTGGCAGTATGGAGTTTAAATGGAAAAGATGGATCTTGAAAGAACATACTACGCAGTTCATCTGGCTTTGTGGCATTGTACTTATACTGCTGCTCAACTATCCCAGGTTCAGCGGGTATGATGAAAATCGCCGTAACCTGTTATTAGGTATTTGCCTGGGTATACTGCTGGTTCTTTACGCCATTGTCCGCTACCTGAAAAAAAGCGGCAAAATGAAAGAATAAGCGGTTCATTGTCAGTACCTGCTCTTGATCGTTTCCTTTCCCGCCTTCGTAAACATTGGCCCCGCAGAATTGTTATTTTTGCAGCTTAAAGTGAGTTTATGATTAAAACTGGTAATCCTATCATCAGCATTTATACCGAAATGACGCCCAACCCGGAAACCATGAAGTTTGTGGCCAACAAACTTCTGTATCCCGGCAAAAGCATTGATTTCCCTGATGCCGAAAGCGCCAAGCCTTCGCCACTGGCCACCGAGTTATTTGGTTTCCCATTTATAAAAGCCGTTTTCATTGCCAGCAATTTTGTTACGCTGACCAAAACAGCAGAAACAGACTGGCAGGATGTTATACCATCTGTCCGCCAGTTTTTAAAAGATTACCTGGAAGAAGGCAAATCCGTAGTAAATGAGGAAGAACTCGCTGCTGTAAAACAGGAAAGCAGTAACGAAGTGAGTGCTGACGACGATGATGTGGTAAAACGAATCAAAGAACTGCTGGACAATTATGTTCGCCCTGCCGTAGAAATGGACGGCGGCGCTATCCAGTTCAAAAGTTATAATGAAGGAGTGGTGAACCTGATGATGCAGGGAAGCTGCAGCGGCTGCCCTTCTTCTATGATCACTTTAAAAGCTGGTATTGAAGGCATGATGAAGCGGATGATCCCTGAAGTAAAAGAAGTAGTGGCAGAAGCAGAATAAATAACATACACAAAATAAAAAAGGCTGTATCAAAAGACACAGCCTTTTTTATTTACCTAACTGTCCAATTTATAATCTTACACCAAGCCCGGCTCTTATATTGATAACAGAAATACTTTGCTGGTAAGGATCAGCGGCACTGCCGTTGCTGGTTAATACTGCATCAAATTTGGGGTCCATGTGCATATACGCTGCATTCAAAAGAAGATAGATTTTTTTTCCAATTGAATAATTTAATCCTGCTTCGGCCTGTAGAACCGGTGTAAACTTAGTGTCCTTTTTAACTGTTCTCAGTGCATACGTAAGTACAGGAGTATTTACATTCATAAAACCGCCGGTAAGGCGAAAATCACCTTCCAGTTTTTTGGAGAAACTCCGGGAAAAAGCAGGTCCTACAGAAAAGCCCACCATCTGCCAGTTGTCACCGGGTTTAGAAGCCCTGCCCTGGGAAAAGAGCAGCGTATCTGTTTCATACCAGTTCACCAAAAAAGATACAGCAATACCAAAATCCTTTTGAATAAAATGGGTATAGGTGGCAGAAAAACTGGTTCCCATTTTTGCCATACCACTACTTACATTTAGTGGATCACTCTCTCCAAATGAACCAATCGGGATTGAAGGTCCTGCTGTGAAAGATAATGTTGGCTGCTTTTTTTCTTTGGCAGCTTTATCCTGTGCAAAGGACAACAGGCAAATAGCTAATGAGGCCAGCGTTAAAATTGTTTTTCTCATGATGGTTATTTTGGTTAGTAAACAATCTGTTCAGGCACAGATAGTACAATATTATTATGTAACAAAGTAAACATTAATTTGATACAATGCCAATGACTAATTCAATACGTTTTGTGGTATTATACTGTTATCTTCCAGTCAACCCCCCGGCTTTTCAAATACTCAAGCACAAAATCAAAACACTTCTTCCTGTTACCAATCAGCTCAGGAGGAAAGACACCTTTTTCGGTAAACATCCGGTTGGTAATAAGATTTACAGCTGCTGTGCAGGTATAACCGGTAGTGCGGGCCATGGAAGAGGTTTGGGTCACAGGGTCATATTGGTCATACAGGTCGTAAGTGATAGTCTTGTCTTCACCCTTTACGATCACTTTCATCACGGTAAATTCTTCTTCGGTTTCGCCGAGCTTCCATTCATTGACCAGCAGTTTTGAAGTAACCGCAAGCGGTGTAACCAAAATATCATTCACCGAAACGGGTATCGGTGAGAAGAAACCCGCCTGCTGCATAGCGATGATAAGATCGATATGACCGGGATAACGCAGCGTTTTCTCTTTCATACCCGGAATATGCCCCATCGTAAAAATCAATGAACGCAGTCCGTCGGTATTAAACGCTTCCAGTTTTCCGGCTTTGCCGAAATCCATCATTTCCCTGTCGCTCAGTGCCGGTTTAGTTACAACTTGTCCTTTCTCCACCAATCTTGCCGGACGAATGTATTCCTCAATCACATCTACAGGTGAAAAAGGGGCTTTATAATTGAACGGCGGTTTTGGATGCAGCGGCAATCCACCAACGTAACATGCAAACGCCTCCACTTTCATTTCAGCATTATACCGGCCGAGAATGAAATTGCTCATCCCCGGCGCTACGCCGCAATCAGTAATTACGGTAACACCTTTTTCCTTCGCCAGCTGGTCTAACTGCAAAGCATCCTCGGGGAAGAAGGAGATATCCACCACATCTTTTCCCGCATTAATCACCCCTTCCAGTGTTTTATAACCCATAAAACCCGGAACAGCCGTCACCACCAGGTCAAAAGCCGAAAGCCATGCAGGATAATGTTCATAGCTGGTAAGGTCGGCATTGATCGTTATTATCCCTTCATTTTTTTCCTTCAATAAAGCAAGGTTGGCAACATTTACATCAAAAGAAGTAACTGAAAAATCTTTTGAAAGATCAAGAGCAATGGCCCTGCCCACCATACCGGCGCCTAAAACTGCAATCTTCATTACCGATTTTTGGGCAAAGGTACTGCGATGAAAACTGCCGGTGGCTTTCGTTTTTCTGCTAACTTGGACAGCGAATAATTAAGCTATTATGAAATTTTTCCGGTTAGTACTTGTTTTTTCTTTTTCAGTAATTGTTTGTCATGCGCAAACAAAATATACCACCCTGGTAAATCCATTTATCGGCACCGGCGGACACGGTCACACTTATCCCGGCGCCAGCATGCCCTTTGGCATGATACAGATCAGCCCGGATACAAGACTGGAAGGATGGGATGGCTGCAGCGGTTATCATTATTCTGATTCGCTTATTTATGGTTTTTCCCAAACACATTTAAGCGGCACAGGAATACCTGACTACTGTGATGTATTGCTGATGCCTTTTACAGGAGAAGTTAACTGGAAGAATAAAGATTACGCCTCTCCCTTTTCACACAATAATGAAAAAGCAAGTCCCGGTTACTATGAAGTGGTATTGGATAAACATCATATCAAAGCCGCTCTCACCACTTCTTACCGCTCCGGTATACACCGTTACACATATGATGCTTATGCTAAGGAAGGAAAGATATTACTTGACCTGCAGCACCGGGATGAAGTACTGGAGTCTTCTTTGGAAATAATCAATCCCTATGAAGTAAAAGGAATGCGCCGAAGCAAATCGTGGGCACAAAACCAGGTAGTTTATTTCTACCTGAAATTTGATCAGCCGGTAGCTACTTACCGTTTTGCATCGTATGACAAAGAAGTACCTGCAACAGATTTGAAAATACAATCGCTGAACGGAAAAAATATCAAGGCCTGTTTCTCCTTTGCAATTGAAGGGAATAAAACCGTACAGGTAAAAATCGGCATCTCCGGCGTAAGCACAGATAATGCAAAGCTCAACCTGGAAAAAGAGATTGTCAATACAGACTTTGCTACCGTCAAACAAAGAGCAGAAGAAGCCTGGAATAATGAATTAGGAAAAATACATGTAAGCGGCGGCACTCCAGATCAGCAGACAGCTTTTTATACTGCCCTGTACCACACTATGCTGGCGCCCAATATCTATACCGATGTGAACGGAGAATACCGGGGTACTGACGGGAAAGTTCATAAGGCAGACGGCTTTACGAACTACACTGTTTTTTCACTATGGGACACACACCGGGCTTTACATCCCCTGCACTCCATCATTAACCGTCAACGAACCCTTGACTGGATCAAAACATTCCTGGCACAGTACAAACAGAGCGGCATGATGCCGGTTTGGGAACTCAGCGGCAATGAAACCTTTTGTATGATCGGCTACCATGCCGTGCCGGTAATTGTGGATGCTTATAAAAATGGTATCCGTGATTTTGATACTAAACTGGCCTTAAAAGCCATGACCGATTATGCAGAAAGTAACCGATATGGTTTGCCTGCTTACATGAAACAAGGCTTTATCAGCAATGAAGATGATCATGAAAGTGCATCCAAAACGGTGGAGTATGCATACGATGACTGGTGTATTGCACAATTTGCCCAGTGGACCGGCAATGAAGAAGTGTATAAAAAATACCTGAACCGTTCTTTACATTACCGCAATCTGTTTGATCCCCGCTCCCAACACATCCGGGGAAAGGTGCAGGGCTTCTGGTATCAGCCCTTTGATGCAGCAGAAGTGAACAATTTCTTCACCGAAGGCAATGCCTGGCATTATTCTTTTACGGCACAGCAGGATATAGATGGTTTAAAAAAACTCTATGGCGGTAATGAAGCCTTTGCACAAAAATTAGAAGAGCTCTTTACCACACAAACAAAACTAAGCGGCAGGGAACAGGCCGATGTAACCGGCCTGATCGGCCAATATGCACATGGTAATGAACCCAGTCATCACATGGCGTATTTATTCAACTATGCCGGCAAGCCCTGGCGCACACAGGAGCTGGTACACCAGATCTGCACAGAGTTTTATCCCAACAATCCTGACGGACTGATCGGCAATGAAGACTGTGGCCAGATGAGTGCATGGCTGGTGCTGAGTGCCATGGGATTTTACCCAGTTACTCCCGGCAGCGGAGACTATGTGCTGGGTACTCCTTTATTTGATGAAGTGAAACTGCAGTTGGAAAACGGCAAATCATTTATCATTAAAGCAAAGAACCGGAAGAAAGAAAATTTTTATGTGGAAGATGTATCGCTCAACGGAAAAACACATACTGCCACCTTCCTACAACATAGTGATATAGCCAACGGAGGTGAACTGGTTTTCTCGATGAACAACAAACCCAACAAAACAAGAGGAACCGCTGAAAACGATATACCGCACAGCAGGGTAAATGATGAAGCCTTTGTAGCAGTTCCTTACTTCGATATGGAAAGTTATAAATTCAAAACAACCACCGCTGTGCAGCTAAAACATATTGATCCCGCCGCTGACATCTATTACAGCCTGGAACAGGAAGATGGCAGTAACGGAGAATTTATCCGGTATACAAAACCTTTTACCATTGACAAAACAATACAGGTAACGGCATTTGCCGAAAAGAACAACCGGAAAAGCCCGGCCACCTTCCGGAAGTTTTATCAAATACCGGCTGATATAAGCATCACTGTTTTAAGTGAAGTACACCCGATGTATACTGCCGGGGGTAAAGAAGCGCTGATCGATGGCATTACCGGCACCGAGAACTGGAAGACCGGTGACTGGCAGAGTTATTACGGAAAAGATTTTGAAGCGATCATTGATCTGCAAAAAGAAAAACCATTGCAGTATGTGGGGGTACATGTATTGCAGGAAGTAAGCCCATGGATCATTTATCCCAAAGAAGTAATTTTTGAAATGAGCAACGACGGTAAAACATGGCAGCCGCTGCTGGCTGTTGTCAATCCTGTTGGTACAGATACAAAGGGTCCTGTTCACCAGCAACTGGGCGGGGCAGTTACTGCCAAAACAAGATATGTAAAAGTAAGGGCGGTTAACGGTGGTAAACTACCCGGCTGGCATGAAAGCGCCGGCTCACCCAGTCATTTATTTATTGATGAAGTAATCGTCCGCTAATACCCTCTGCATGGTAGCTTTTTTCATGTCAGTTTAACGAACTTAGTGCAGTGGTCAGCTTTTTTGACCCTATGAAATATAAAAACCAATGATGCAATCACCATTTCTTAGTAAGATTGTTTTTGCCTGTCTTTTAATAATCTTCTCGGGAATTATCAATGCCCAGGAACCCACACTGGTGTTACAAACCGGTCACCTCGATGCAAAAGAGAATGAAAGCTCTGTTAACAGTATTCAATTCAGTGCAGATAACAGATTTATATTAACCGGTGCCCGGGACGGGCAGGTAAAGTTGTGGCATACCGAAACAGGAAAGCTGGTTTATACATTACCGGCAGATAACTATTCAGCCAATGCTGCTTTTGCCGGAAACGGTGAATATATCATCACCGGTGGATCCTCTTCTCTAAAAGGATGGAAAACGGCCACTGGCCAGTTATTGTATGAAATAAAAGCGGCTGATTTTGCTTTCATGGATTATCATTTGTCGCCGGATGGAAAATACCTGGCGGCCTGCAAAGATGACAAACTGCTTATACTCGCTGTTGCCAATGGTAAAATCATTGACAGTGCTACAGCAGATGGTTCTGCCGGTGAAGCCGTGGTGGCAGGTTTTGCTGCCACAGCCCCCAAGATCTTTTTCATCCGGAATAATAAGGTGACAGAAAGAAATTACCTGTCGCATGCTGATCTGCGCCAGTATGGAAGCGGAGATGATATCCGGTCGGTACTGACAGAGGATGATAAGCTGGTGATCATCTATTATTCCAGAACAGTGGAAGTGTATAACCACATCACCGGAAAAAAACTATCCACCGCCAAAATCAATCTTCCCGAATTCAGTAACCTAATTGCCCTTGACGCTTCACTCATTTTGGGAGTTAAGTATGACAGGGATAACAGCAAACAGCCCTTACAACTATTCAATGCCGTCGATGGTACTATTGCCTATCGCTTTTCAGACAGTGTGGATGCAAATGGGATTCCGGTATATTGTTTCAATAAGAAAACCGGTTTACTGGCTTACAGCAACAAAAACCACCAATTGGTTATTTACAACCTGCAAACCCGAAAGGAGGAATGGCGAACCGGCATCCAGCCATGGGAAAAAGGATTTGCTTTTGGTAAAAAGAATTATATCGGCCTGCTTGACGGAAACAGGGGCCGCTACATTGATCTTGCTACAAAGGAGAGCAGGTGGTTAGAAGGATCTGCCTACAATATCACCGGCAGCATTATTGCAGCAGATGGTTCCGTTGCTGCCACTCATTCAAAATACGGATCACAGATCAAGATATGGAATCCGAAAACGGGACAGCTGCGAGGAAACTTTGAAAGAAGAGTATCCGGGTATAATTACCCGGTAATGTATATGTCGGCCGATGCTGACCATTTACTTACCTATACCAAAAACGCAGGCCGTCCTCCGCTCTTCCTGGTATGGAATCTTCCGGAATTGCGGCAGCAGTATACGGTGAGCCGTATGAATCCTGATCGCTGGCCCCCGCAACCCGGGATCAGCAACGAAGAGAGCCTCGATATGATCCGCCTTTCTGCCACCCAACGGCAATACCATGCTTTGCTGGGCAATACGGACAGCGAAGAAGAACAGCTCGTTACCCTTTCACTTGATTCTTTTGCTGTAACAAAAAATAATACTGCCGCCGATCCGGCATGGCAGAGTACTAATTTCAGGTACCGGTACAATTATATCGTTTCCGGTGATGATTCACTGCTGGCATTGAACAATGACAAAGGTGAACTGGTAATTAAAAACAGGACTGACAGTAATCGTTATACCTACCGCACCCGTATGCTGCATAAGCCACAGCAGTTCTTTGACAACAACCGCCAGTTGTTAACGATCGGGTATCAAGACAGTTCAGTTTCCATTATTGATATTGCCGGAAAACGAATAATTGGGAAACAGCGTTTTGCTCAACCGGTAATCATGGCCCTTATTAGCAGCAGTGGTGATTACCTGCTGGTACACACTGCTGAAAAAAATTATACAGCGCCCCAGCTGGATGAAGGCTCTGTTATTTACATCACCAATCGTAAAACAGGTAAGACTATTTCCAGCATCAGGAATCTTGGGTTCTTTCCGGTAGTAATAAGATTTGGAAGGAATGAACAAGAGGTATTCATTTCCGAAGCAGAAACCCGTACACTGGTGTATAATATTGCAACTGGCAAGAAAACTAAAGAACTGAACGGGGAGCTGGCATCCGTTAATCTTGAAAGAAGCTGGCCTGAAAAATACCTGCTGAGTTTTACTCCCGGTACTCATTTTGTATGGGATGCCCATACATTAAAGCCGCTTTACACTTTTTATACCGTTGACAGTGCAGGCTATTTCACCCGTACACCGGATGGCTATTATATGTGTACCCCCGGCGCTGCCCGCATGCTGCATTATGTAACAAAGGAACAGGATATCATCACCTTCGATCAGCTGGACATTAAATACAACCGGCCCGACAAAGTGCTGGAGTATATCGGCAATGATGACACCGCCCTGATCCGTTCTTATCGCCGGGCTTATGAAAAGAGGATACAGCGCCTGGGTATTGATACAGCCGCCTTCAATCAGAGTTACAAAGTGCCGGAAGCCGAACTGGCAAACAGTGCTGCTATTTCCTATTTACAAAACAACAGCCGTTTGCAGCTGCATATCAAAGCCGGTGATGAAGACAGGGCACTTGATCGCCTGCATATTCTTATCAACGATGTTCCCTTCTTTGGAAAAAAAGGAATTGACCTCCGCCACCGAAAGAGCAAAACACTGGATACAACCATCAGCATCACATTGGCGCCGGGTGAGAACAGCATCACTGCTTCAGTTATGAACAGCAACGGTATGGAAAGTTACCGCAAGCCCAAGCCGGTTTTTTACCAGCCGCCGGGAACTATTGAAGAAAGACTTTACTTCATCGGTATCGGTATTGATGAATTCAGGGAGAGTGAATACAACCTGAAATATAGTGTAAAAGATATCCGCAACCTGGCTGCGGCTCTCAAAGCAAAATACGGCAGCCGTATCGTCATAGATACTTTATTCAATAAACAGGTAACGGCAGCCGCTGTCACCAGGCTGAAAGACAAGCTAAAGCAAAGCAACGAAAATGATAAAGTAATGGTGGCTTACTCCGGCCACGGATTGCTCAGCAAAGATTTGGATTATTATCTCTCCACTTATAATGTCAATTTTGGCAATCCCGAAGAAAATGGTTTGCCCTACGATGAACTGGAAAATTTACTGGACAATATTCCAGCAAGAAAAAAATTGATGCTGATTGATGCCTGTCACAGTGGTGAAGTAGACAAAGAAGAAATGATGGTCATGAATAAAACCGCTGATTCACTCGGCCTGTCAAAAGGTATTATTATTGATCAGCCACAACAACAGCAGCATGTAGGGCTCAAAAACAGTTTTGAACTAATGCAGTCCCTGTTTGTCAATGTAGGCAAAAGCACCGGCGCCACCATCATCTCTGCTGCCGCCGGCAACCAGTTTGCACTCGAAAGAGGTGATTTGAAAAATGGCGTCTTTACGTACAGTATCCTCGAAGCCATGAATAAATATCCCTCTATGAAAATCAGTGAGCTAAAAAGAATTGTTGGTGACAGGGTACAGCAACTCACCAACGGTTTACAAAAGCCCACTTCCCGGAATGAGAACAGTTCGGTGGACTGGAAACTGTGGTAAGCCAGAACTTAGTTGTATCTTACTTATATGAAGAAGGCTTTACCCATAAGTTTCTTCTTGCTGTATTCTTTCGCAACTGTTATTTGCCAGGAACCGGAACTGGTAGTGCCTACAGGTCATTCTAATAGTTTTGGTCATTTCTATTTCAGTCCTGATGGAAACAGAGCTGCCACCACTGCTTTTAAAAGTAAAATCGTAGCTGTTTGGGATGTAAAGTCAGGAAAGCTGATCACCACTTTTACAGATACTCTTGCCTTTTGGGGATTTACCAATGCCCGGTTTAGTGCTGATGGTAGTAAGCTCATTACTTATGGCGGTGAAAATATGCTTTGGGATATTGAAAAAAAGAAATTTATCGGATACCTGTCGGGGTATTCCGATGAGGAATACACCGGGGAAGAAAATGAAAAAAACAGCTATACCCTTAGTCCGGATGGAAAAGCGGTGATATATAGCAGAGATTCTTGTATTTATTTTGTTACTCCCGGGACTAATGCAATTATTAAGAAACTGGATAACCGGCAGCTAATAGAAAGTTTTAGCATCAGCGGAAACGGAGATTACCTGCTAAGCAGGTCCGGCAATGAAACCCTGCTTTGGGATACCCGCAGCAATACGGTTGTAAAAAGGTTGGAGAAAGGACGGTATTATTTTGCCGGAGCCGGGCAGCTAATTTTTAGCTTACAGCAGGGGAAACTCCGGCTACTCGACACAAAAACAGGTACAGAAAAACAAGCATTGTTAACCGGAGATGCAGATACTGTATTATTAAGCAGCGATGCAAAAAATATCCTGGTACTTTATTATAAAACGGGTAATGTCCGGTTTTATTCAGCTGAAAACGGTTCTTTGCTCTATGAGTGGAAAAACTGCCGGGATGCCTGGTTCTATCCTGATGACAAGAGCATCATTATTACCCGGCAGATTTCGGGAAAGAAATCAATTGCCGGTGAATCCATAAGTCCTTTTCAGGTTGAGGTGTGGAATAGTCACACATTGCAAGTGCAGAACATCCAAAAAAGCAAGAACTATGAATTTGTCAGCCCAAAAGGAGACAGAGCAGCTGTAATTACTGATACAGATGTAAAAATTTATCATGTTAAAACAGGCAACCTGCTGCGGCAATGGAACTGGCATGGCCATATTCCGTTGTACGAATTTATTACCAGCCGTTCGGGCAGCCGAATGTTTACCTGCGGCGATTATATAAATGTCTGGGATAGTGATAAAGGCCAGATGATTGCCTCATCCCGTCTTGGATATGATGCCGGCGGATTTGAAGAACAACCTTTGTTCATTCTCTCAGACAATGAGCAATACTTCGCGGCTGTAAAGAAAGACAAATGGCAGGTTTATAATACCGGAGATGGTAGCCAGGTAATGCAGGCTGTAATAAAAGGCGCCACTATCAGCAGCGCTTCTTTTAGTAATGACGGACGTCAATTCTGTATTATAACACTAGCTGCCAACGGCTCAGGGCATGCAACTATAGTTGATTTACAGGCCAAAAAAATGATAAAGAAATTCCCCTGTGCAGCTAAAGGACAATTACAGGCAGCATGGGCACCGGGTGACAGCCTGCTGGTTTTTTCCGATGATGAACTAAACACAACAGAAATACGCTCTGCCAAAAATTTTCAGCTGAAAAAAAAACTGCCGGGAATTTTCCGCGGTGAAAGCAATAAAGAAACAGGCCGGCTCATTACTACAACAGCCGATAAGCGTCTATCTTATTGCTGGAATATTGAAACACTTACTCTTCAACAGAAAGCAGATGGAGTGCTTCATATAAGCGCCGATGGGAAAAAAGGGGTAACCAATGCCGGGTTGATTATAAACCTGGCTGATGGAACTGTTCTTGCAAAACTGCAAGGTATCGATGAAATGTATTTATGGGATAATGAAACCACAGCCGGTTTGTTGATTGACTATCCCCGCTTCAATTCTGACGGAAATAAAATAACAGCTACCCTGGTAAGCCTTGGCAGTAGTGGCAGTTTTCCTTCGGCAGATGTATGGGATGCCGCAAGCGGAAGAAAGCTTTATCAATTTGACTCTACAGCTAACGCAAATGAATACTTGAGTAAAAGCGGAAAAAAAATATTGCTGGTTCCGGCAGATGGTGATTCAGATATGCGGATACTGGATACGGAAACAGGAAATATTACCCTGTTGAATCAATCCCGTGAAGGAAGCCGAACCCTCAACGGTGTATTCACAGCAGATGACAAATTCTTGTTTACTTCCGGCGGGCAGGCTATGAAAAAGTGGGATGTAACCACCGGTCGGCTACTTTATACTTTCTTCCCGGTTGACAGCAATTCATATATAACACAGATTCCTTCCGGGTATTACTCCTGCAGCCCCGGTGCTGCCAAACTGCTTCACTACATAAAAGGATTGCAGGTGATCAGTTTTCAGCAACTCGATATTCGCTATAACAGGCCGGATAAGGTACTGGAGTATATTCGTTATCCTGATACTTCTTTGATCAACGCATATCGTAAAGCCTGGCAAAAACGTGTTGTAAAAACCAGGGTAGATACAAGTTATTTCAGGCATTCTTACTCCGTTCCTGAAGCAGACTTTTATAACCGGTATGAAACCGGTGATGAACAAATCTCAGAAAAAATAACTCTCAGGATCCGGGCTTTTGACAGTGTAGCTTTTCTTGACCGCTTCAATATTTGGATTAATGAAGTACCCTTGTGGGGCAGAAAGGGATTATCACTTTTATCCCGAAATGTAAAAGAGTTTGATACCACTATCACCCTGTCGCTCACAATTGGAGAAAACATCCTTGAAACCTCTGTTACCAACATCTACGGTGTGGAAAGTTTCCGCTCGCCGTTGACTGTAACCTTACGGCCGCCCGCCTCTGCAAAAAGTCCTGAAAAAATTTATTTCATTGGTATTGGTATAAACCGCTTTCAGCAAGCAGCATTTAACCTCAGCTGGAGTGTAAAAGATATAAGGAATCTTGCAGCAAGCCTTAAAAAGAAATATGGCGCCAATTGTTACATTGATACGCTTTTTGATGAACAGGTAACCTTTTCTTCCATCACAGCCCTGAAGGAAAAATTGTATGCTACCAGCATCAACGACAAAGTAATCATTGCTTACTCCGGCCACGGATTGCTCAGCAAAGATTTGGATTATTATCTCTCCACTTATAATGTCAATTTTGGCAATCCCGAAGAAAATGGTTTGCCCTACGATGAACTGGAAAATTTACTGGACAATATTCCAGCAAGAAAAAAATTGATGCTGATTGATGCCTGTCACAGTGGTGAAGTAGACAAAGAAGAAATGATGGTCATGAATAAAACCGCTGATTCACTCGGCCTGTCAAAAGGTATTATTATTGATCAGCCACAACAACAGCAGCATGTAGGGCTCAAAAACAGTTTTGAACTAATGCAGTCCCTGTTTGTCAATGTAGGCAAAAGCACCGGCGCCACCATCATCTCTGCTGCCGCCGGCAACCAGTTTGCACTCGAAAGAGGTGATTTGAAAAATGGCGTCTTTACGTACAGTATCCTCGAAGCCATGAATAAATATCCCTCTATGAAAATCAGTGAGCTAAAAAGAATTGTTGGTGACAGGGTACAGCAACTCACCAACGGTTTACAAAAGCCCACTTCCCGGAATGAGAACAGTTCGGTGGACTGGAAACTGTGGTAAGCCGCTGATTATTTCTCCACCCGCAATGTCACAAACTTCACCACATTGCCATACACCACGCCGGTATCCACTTTTACATAAGACCGGGCATACATGGCAGACAAGGGTTTTAAACCGGTGATCTTTACCATATAATCAGCTGCCCTTTGTGCCGGTGCAGCAGAAGGAAAGTTCATATGTGTGATCAGCGGTTTATCGCGGCTGGATACACATACTCCGTGTGCTTTTACCTTGCCAGGGTCCAGTACAGTGATCCGGTAATTACAGCTGGCCGTCATGCTGGTAATGTTGGTAACAGATTTGGTATAGGCCACCACTCCCTGCGTATGTTCCCTGTTTGTGCGGAAACCCAGCACTACTATTGCGAAGGCTAATACTGCCAGTGACAACAACACCATCATCAGCCATTTCGTACTATAGTGTATCATAAAAAGTATTTATGCAGCTATTAACGCTGCAGTGAATTAATCGGCCACTACTGTTTCTTGTAGAGCAATGCCCCGTAACGAATCTCTCCTTTGGCAGCATCCAGCGGCAATTCAAATTCAGTGGCCTCTCCATCGTAGCGGAAAAATATCTTACCCACTCTTGCTTCCCAGGTAAAAGGTCTTCTCTTTTCACCGTACATTTCAAACCCCTTTCCGTCGGCCTGCAGGGTAAACTCCATATGTTTTCCATCTTCTTTGGTGACATAAGTGCCTGTTGGCGTTGCTTCCGTTTTCCCGGTAACAACAGGCGGCTCTTTATCTGCAGCATCTTTTTTCTTGTCATCGTTGCAGGCTGTTAGCAGCAACAGCAGGAAACCTGCAGCCAGCATCTTTTTCATTTTATTATTTTATTGTTTTATTAATAATCATTTATTACTTCATCTAAAGGTTGAATCGGCGCTCAGTGAAAGCGGGTCCTTTTCTTCGTTCACAACTGATTTTGATCAACATGCTTTTAAGAAAAAGACATTGGCGCTGTTGCCCCTTTATTTCTATAAGTGCACTACTTCAGTTTGATCTCGTAACTATTATTATCCTCATTCAATTCAGGGATTTCATTCCCGGGATCTACAACCAGGCGCCATTGGGTGGCATCGCTCAGGCATTTGCATTTGTCGGTGTTTTTTATAACCATCCCACTGCCTGCAATTATACTTGGTATTCTCTCCAATTGCCAGCCGCCGGGCATCCATTGCCCGTTAATAAAACATTCATAACGCACATCCACATGCTGCGCTGCTGCATTACCCAGGTTATGTACCACAAATGCAGTTTTGATATTCGGAACCATTCCTTTAATGCGGACGATCTTTTGCATTTTTATCACCAGGTCAGGTTTGTTGCTGCCTCCAGGGACAGGTTGTGGTACAGGATAAATAGTATTCAGTATCGCTGAAGAAGTTTCGTCTCTTTTCAAAAACTTTGCTCTTTCAAGCCTGAATTTCATGTTATCTACCATTACTTGTCCGTTCACCCTGATCTTAATTACCAGTGATGAAGGAATACGTTCCGGAACGGTAAACATAAATACCATAACATTATGCCCACCTGGTGCCAGGTCGCCAAGCGCCACTGATGGTGGTGGTGGCCCTAATGCAGGATCTGTTTCAGCAAATGCCACCACATTTTGGCTAGTACCTACCACATTTAGTTGAACATATATCTTGACTTGCTGCCCTGATCTGTATATCGCATCACCATACGGACTTACATGCATCGGCTGAATATAAGTTTCCTGTGCTGCCAGGGTCATTGCCAGTCCGGTCAATCCCAGGCTATATAGTATCTTTTTCATAACACCTCCCTTTTTTTCATCAAATGCTATCGGATCTATTATTCATACACATTGAAGTTACAATCCGTGACAAGGCGGTTATTATGAGCAGAATCAGTAAAAAAAATATGCCCTTTTATGATTGAAAAAAGAAAAGAGGCTGTCTCAAAAAACGTTTTGATTGTCATATTGAGTCTGTCGAAATATTGGCAATCAAAACGATAGCCTTCGACAAGCGCAGGCTGACACGACTTTTGAAACAGCCTCATAATATCCCTGCATCTTTGCATCATTATAAACCATCATTATGAAACAAAGCCTTATTATCCTGGCTCTATTCGCTTCAGTTAGCTGCTTTAGCCAAAACCTCAAAACTTTTTCCGCCACCCTGCGGCCCGACAGCCTCTGTTATCTCAGTATCAAAAACGGAAAAGCTTACACAAAAGATTCTGCAGCAGATGCAAAAACAGTATTGGACCTTGGCCTCTTCGAAACCAAAAACGATAAGTCCTCCATTATCGAATGGTACAACCTGAAACCCGGCAATGAAAAAGTACCCGAAGCACTCTGCGGCACCAAAACCAAAGTGGCTGCCATCAGTTTCGACCGGGAGCAGTTTGATAAATGCAAAACCGCTGCCGACCTGAAACGCATGACCGGCTATATCAGTACCAATTCATTATCCCATTTCGCCGTAGTACGCAACAGCAATGACTATTACCAGCGCTGCTTCATCATCGAAAGAGAAGATGGCAAACGGGGTTTGATTTTTGTTACCACCTCAGGTAATAACTGGAAAGCTGAAGTGAAATCGGAATAATATTACTCTCCGCTTTCGAAGTTATCTTTCTAAGCTATTAAACCACGGAGACAGCAAGGCACGGAGTAACACAGAGCTTTCCCTCTTAATCATCTGTGTTAATCCGTGGCCAGTCCCATTTCGCTCCAGCGAAATGCTCCGTGTTCTTTGCGTCTTCGTGGGAAACCCATTCCGCTTCAGCGGAATCATCTGTGTCAATCCGTGTTCATCCGTGGCCAAAACCCCTATTCACCGCAGGTGAATAATATTTCATCCTGAATTTATTCGTGACATTCGTGTAATTCGTGGCCAACCCAATCTCTTGTTCGTGCCACTCCCTACAACCCCTTCCCCTCGCTCAGTGTCTTAATAGCCCCCTCCAGGAATTTTTTATTCTGCTCATCCGGCGCCTGCGCCAGCGCTGCTTTGGCAAACTGCAAGGCCTTTTTATAATCACCCATGGCGGAGTAAATACGCATCATCCCCGCATTCGTAGGCCATGCCCCTTTGTGTTTATCGTAGTTTTTTTGAAACACCGCCATCGCTTCCGGCAGCTTCTTTTGGCTGAGCAACTGGCGGCCATAGTTGTGCAGCTCAACAACAGTGGCATTCTCCATCGCCGTTTTCATGATCTCATCCGCTTCTTTCTCCCTGCCCATTTTTTGCAGCAGGCGGGATTTTACAGACAGCGCCCCAAAACTATTGCGGCCACCCAGTTGCGGGTTGGTGGCGGAGTTGATCCAGTTCAGCGCTTCCTCGTAATTAATATCATTGGTCACACACCATTGCGCCGCCGCTTCCAGGCTCGGCGGGTCAAAGCCGATGGCGCCGCTCATCTGCCGGCGTATATCCTCCAGCACCGTAGCCTTCAGGTCCACTTCCACTTTTATAGGAAAGCTCCATCGTTCCCAGTCCAGGCTAATGTCCACCGAATGGTCCGTTTGGTTGGCAAATGAATATTGCAACCGCTCCTGCAACACCGGCCTGTTCTTTAGTTGCACCGTAGGCACCTGCAGCACATCCAGTTCCTTGCGATAGAAATAGCTGCCCCATGCATCTGTGTTCTTATTAAAGATCAGCACACTGCTGTCTTCGTACACCGCTATAAAAAAAGCATATTGACCCGCAGGCAGTTTCTTTCCGTTGATCGTTACATCGGTAGAGAAGGACATCACCGTACACTCATCGGCACCGGCCCGCCAGGGCGATGCCACATTGGAGCCAAAGCCCAGCACCGTGTAGCCGTAGGGCACTATATCGGTACCGTATATTTTTCCCTCCCGGCCTTTTACACCGGGGCTGTTGTAGTGTATTTGTATATCCGTAACACCCACCCGGGCACCCGCCGTACGGGTGAGGTTGGTGCCTTGCGGTATACGCAGGGCCTGGCTATATACCTGGGCGCTGCAAAGGGCTGCCAATAGTATAGCAGTGATTGGTGTCAGGCGCATAATGGTTTGTTTTCAACAAAGGAAAACTTATTGCCCGGCAAAAACGAACCGCTGGTGGAAAAGGGGAAGCCCACGGGTTTTAAATTTTAACAGGTTATCCTTTTGTCGCTAGGTGGCCCACTGACGGAACTGGGTACCCCGTTTGGACTTCACCCGGTAGCCAACT
>CAYPBW010000029.1:0-1297 GCA_964409055.1 uncultured Chitinophaga sp.
AGTCTGGAATCAAATAGCTGAATACCTCTACCTGAAGAAGAAAGACCCCAACCGGCCAAAAACCCAATGGATCGGGTATATGCACGGCATTAACCGCATCAGCCTGCTGATATTTATTTTGTGCCTGATTATCCTGGCCATTAAACTACTTCGATAAAAATTGTACGACGGATGCTGCTGCTTTGGCAGAAGCGTTTCCTTTTTCACTTAATATTTCCTTCAGACTTGCGTAGTCTTTTTTTATTTGATCCAGCCTTTCACTGTTATGGAGCAGTTCATTCAATTCCCTGCTGAGGTTTTTGGCATTCATATCTTGCTGAATAAATTCCTTCACCACCAGTTTATCCATGATGAGATTTACCAGTGAAATATATTTTACTTTCACTACCCGTTTGCCGACCTGGTAGGATAGCCAGGAGCCTTTATAGCAAACTGCTTCTGGCACTCCGAATAATGCGGTTTCCAATGTGGCGGTACCTGATGTAACCAATGCAGCCTTAGCTGTGCGTAATAGTTCATAGGTCTTGCCTGCAACATATGACACATTTGAAAACGGTTTCAGCATTTCATCGTAAAAGCTCTCTTCCACACCCGGCGCTTTGGCTACTACAAACTGGTAATCGGGAAAAGATTTGCTTACTTCCAGCATCACCGGTAGCTTAATTTTTATTTCCTGTTTTCTGCTTCCCGGTAACAATGCAACAATAGGTTTATCCGACAACTTATTTTCAGCGCTTTGAGCCTTATGATTCTCTATTTCTTCTACCAACGGATGACCAACATACTCTACCTCCCAGTTCCATTTGCTTTTGTAATATTGTTTTTCAAATGGAAGGATGACAAGCATTTTGTCAATACACTCTTTCATCATTTTTACCCGGCCTTCCTTCCAGGCCCATACCTGCGGAGAGATGTAGTAAATGATCTTGCTTACTTTATCAGCAAATAAAGGTTGCTGCTTAGCCCATTTGGCAATTCGCAGATTGAAGCCAGGATAATCAACCAGTATCAGCGCATCAGGTTTGAATTGTAAAATATCTTCTTTGCAGAAACGGAGGTTGCGAAAAATAGTACGAAGGTTCATCAATACTTCTGCGAATCCCATAAAAGCAAGATCCCGGTAATGTTTTACTAATTCACCTCCTGCAGCCTGCATCTTATCACCACCCCAGCAACGAATAACAGCTGCAGAGTCCTGCTTTTTTATTTCTTTAATCAGGTTAGAGCCATGTAAGTCGCCAGATGCTTCACCGGCAATGATGTAATACTTCATACCGGGTGCAAAATACTATAACTT
>CAYPBW010000029.1:1397-18059 GCA_964409055.1 uncultured Chitinophaga sp.
TTAGCCAGCAGGCTGAGAGAGCCGATCGAGGTGATCAATTTATTATCATGAATAAAATAGTCTAAAAACTCAAGGAATTTGTAAGAAGGGAATTTGATGAAATAGACTACCACCAAGCCTAATAAAGGGCCAATAAAGCCGAGTATCAATCCCAGTTTCAGCCGGTCTTTGGTTAGTATCATTGCCAGGTTTTTTCGAGTTTGGCTTTTAAAACGTAATTCGTCAGGTCAAATTGTACAGGTACCACACTCACATAATTATTGGCCAGGGCCCACACATCGGTATCTTTTCCTTTATCAAAATTGACAAACTCACCGGTAAGCCAGTAATAATGCCGGCCGTGGGGATCATTTCTTTCAATAAAATCCTCTTCGTATTTGGCATAGGCCTGTTTACAAATTTTGAATCCACGAATCAGTTCCGGGGCTACAGAAGGTATGTTTACGTTCAGTACAGTATGTTTATCCAACTGGGTAGACAACATTTTTTCTACAATGACCTTCACATATTTTTTAGCGCCGGTAAAATCAGCATCGATACGATAATCCAGCAGGGAAAAACCTGCTGAAGGTATATTTTCAATAGCTGCTTCTACAGCCGCTGACATGGTTCCGGAATAAATAACGTTAATACTGTGATTGGCGCCATGGTTGATGCCACTCAGGCAAAGATCAGGTTTATGTTGCAGTACTTTGTCTACCGCCAATTTTACACAATCAACAGGGGTACCGGTACATGACCATGTTTCTACATTTTCCATGGAGTGGATCTTGTGCAGCCGCAGGGGCTGACCAATGGTGATGGCATGTCCCATTCCGGACTGGGGCTTATCCGGAGCCACCACAATGATTTTTCCAAGGTCTTTTACAGCTTCCACCAGGTTCATGATACCGGGGGCCGTTACACCATCGTCATTGGTGATAAGAATAACCGGTTTTTCTTTTTTTACCGAAGCTTTCCGGGTTTTTGCCGGGGCAGTGGCTTTTTTTTTAGGAGTTGGGTTTGATTTCTTTACCATAGGTATACAAAACTCCCTGTTTTTTCCGGCTTATCCAAACTACTTCAGCTATGTATTTTGAAATTCTAAATAAATTAGTATTTTGCAGCTAATTAAATTAGTGATTATGGCAATTTCCAATCAAAACCTGAAATACCTGCGTAAACTTCGTGGCTGGACGCAGGAAGAATTTGCACAAAAACTAAGAATAAAAAGATCGTTGCTCGGAGCTTATGAAGAGGAGAGGGCTGAGCCCCGCATTGATGTGCTGGAAGTGGTTTGTGATATGTTCAAGCTGACATTAGATGATATCCTGAGAAAGGATCTTAGTGATAATAAAAGTAATTATCTCGCCAGGCGCAGAGCCATGAAACTGGTAGGTGGCAGAACTGATATACCCTTTGTACCGGTGAAAGCCGCAGCGGGTTACTTAGCTGGTTATGCCGATCCTGAGTTTATTGACGAATTAAACACTTTTACTCTGCCTATGCTTACTGGCGGAAATTATAGGGCTTTTGAAATAATTGGCGATTCCATGTTGCCTACACCCAGCGGATCCGTAATAGTTGGTGAAAAGGTTGATAGTCTGGAAGAAGTTAAGAATAATACTCCCTGCATAGTCGTTTCCCGCAACGAGGGTATCGTCTATAAGAGGGTTCAAAAGAACATCAAACAGAAAAACAAACTGACACTGATCAGTGATAATCCTACTTACCATCCTTATACGGTGAACGCCGATGAGGTATTGGAAATGTGGCAGGCCCAGGTAGTAATATCCCGTACCAGCAGCCAAAACAGGTGGGATATGGCTCAATTGGCGACCGTAGTTTCAGATCTGCAGCAGCAGGTTTCTACGCTCAAAAAGAAAATGAACTAGTTTTTGAGTTCGTTATTTCAAAAATAATGCGTTTTTGTGCGGCTTGTTTCTTTCCTTTCCACAGGAAAGCTATATTTGTAAGCTGTAAACTGCTGCATGAGGCTTAAAGCTATTATCTGTTTACCCTTTTTTCTGGTTTGTATAAACCTTCATTCCCAGGTTAAAGCATTGCAAGCCATAAAAATAAGCCAGGCACCAAAAATTGATGGTAGCCTGGATGATGCTGCATGGGCCAATGTGATCCCTGCTACAAACTTTATCCAGAACTTTCCGACCTATGGCAAGGAAGCCTCCACTAAAACCGAAGTGAAGCTGGTATATGATAATGATGCCATTTATGTCGGGGCTTATTTATACGACGATCCTAAATTGATACGAACTCAGTTGACGGCCAGGGATGGAGAACAAAGACAGGATGTAGATTATTTTTCTGTTTTTTTTGATACGTACAAAGACTTGCAGAATGGCTTTCAATTTACTGTAACTACGGCTAATGTGCAGTCTGATGCCCGCCTTACACCCAACCAGGAAACTGATTTTGATGAATATGGTGATAAAACATGGGAGGCCGTTTGGGAAAGTAAAGTGAGTATCAAGGAAGATGGTTGGGTTGTGGAGATGAGGATACCTTATATTTCACTTCGTTTTGCCAAAAAAGATTTACAAGACTGGGGCCTGCAGTTTCTTCGGTTTACCAGGAGAACGAATGAAAGGGATTTCTGGAATCCTATAAATCCGCAAATCAATGGATTTGTTAACCAATTTGGTGTTTATACCGGTTTAAAAGATATTAAACCGCCACTTCGCCTGAGTTTCTCTCCCTATATATCGGGCGGCTACCGACGTTCCCCGGAAGCCGGTGAGTTTACTGATACCTGGCTACGAAACGGAGGAATGGATGTGAAGTATGGCCTGAATGAAAGCTTTACATTGGATGCAACGTTGATTCCTGATTTTGGCCAGGTAATTTCTGACAATGTCATTAATAACCTTTCACCTTTTGAAGTAAGATTCCAGGAAAACAGGCCCTTTTTTACGGAAGGAACAGAGCTATTCAATAAGGCTGGTCTTTTTTATTCGAGAAGGGTTGGGAAAGTGCCTACCGGTTACAATTCTGTAAGAAATTTTGTACATAACAACAGTAATGACTGGGAGATAATTAAAAACCCTTCGGTTACGCAGTTGTATAACGGTACAAAATTCTCCGGCAGAAATAAGCAAAAACTGGGTATTGGCATCTTTAATGCATTAACGGCGCCAATGGATGCAAAGATCAGGAATAAGATTACCGGCAAAGATTCAATAATTCGTACTGAGCCATTGGCCAATTATAATATTATCGTAATTGACCAGGCACTAAAAGGCCGGTCTTTTGTTTCCCTGACCAACACTAATGTCTTGAGAAGCGGTAGTAACAGGGATGCCAATGTTACAGCAGTTGATTTTGCTTTATACGATAAGAAAAATATTTATGCCCTGAACGGAACAGCCCGTTATAGTAAAATATGGGGAAGTAACCCTTATGATGGTTATAATACAACGCTGCGATTTGCCAAGGTTAGTGGTAACTGGCAATATAATATTTCCGGAAATATTGAATCTGCGAATTATGATCCAAGAGACCTGGGTTTCCTGGCAGCGCCAAATGAAATAACCTACAGGGGGGGGCTTTCTTATCGTATGTTTACTCCCACCAAAAATTTTCTGACTTACAGCTATAGTCTAAGTTCAAGGTTGACATACTTGTATAAGCCCTATGCCTATTCCTATTTTGATGTGACAGCATCCGGTTTTTGGGTGTTCAAAAATTTCTGGGATATTTCATTGAGAGCCGTTTGGAACCCTATTCCTGTAGATGATTATTTTGTGCTGCAAACACCCTGGAAATTTATTCATTATCCCGAGAATTATATTTTCAGCCTGGATGGAAGTTCGGACAGCCGGAGAAAACTCTTCTTCCGGTATGGCGGTGTTTATGCCAAAAGCCCGGAATTTGATAATACCTATACCTCCCTGAGTATTGGTTTCCGTTATCGTTTCAATGACAGGTTTACTCTTGATTTGCAGACGGTATCAACTTATGAAGAGAACCAGTTAGGTTATGCCTTTCTGAGAGAGAGCAATGGAGATCCTATTGCGGGATTCAGAGATAACAGGGATTTTACCTCAGTGCTTTCAGGGATATACAATTTTACTCCGAGGATCAATCTTACATTGCGAACAAGGCATTACTGGAACAAAGTAAATTACAAGAGCTTTCACAATGTAGATGATGACGGGTTGCTGACCAGCCGCCCATTTATCAATGGGAATGATGATAATGTTAATTTCTTCAATTTAGATGCATTTCTTACCTGGGATTTCAGATTAGGCAGCCGCCTGATTCTGGGTTATAAAAACTGGCTGGGTGAGGATGAATATGTGACGCCAAACGGCAAGAATACATATTTGCAAAATCTCGGTGATGTTTTTGATCTCAGGCACGGAAACGAATTCACTCTCCGCTTTATTTATTTCCTGGATTACAATCAGCTTCGCAGGAAACGTTAACCTATCTTCAGCAACTCTGCCCCGGTAATTGCATAGACAACATCGCCTTTTTTCGGTTCAACCAGAAAAGTGCCCGTAAAGCGGCTAAAAGCCGGCAGGATGCAATGATCTTTACCAAAAAAATAGCAGGGAAATTTCAGGCTTTGTTTTCCTTGTCCTTTGAGTTTGAAACCGGGATGCAGATGGCCGGAGAAAGTAAATTTCGCATTTTCAACTTCCGGTCTCTTGTAACGTTTATCCTCATGTTTGAAAAGGTACCCGTTGATCAACAATTCCCATTCATGCAGTATAACATTTGCCTCTTTGTACCAGGCGTTTTCCAAAATATCATGATTGCCTTTAACAAGATCAATCTGCAGGGCAGAGAAATCTTTTCTCCATTTAAGGAAAAGTTCCAGTTCCTTATTGGCAGTACTGTGAGTGAAATCACCCACTACAATCAATCTTTCAGCCTTAAAGAGGTATAGCATGGCCATTAATCGCTGCAGGTCTGCTTTGTATATGGATTGAGGAACAGCGATCCCGGATTTGCGGAAGTGGCCTGTTTTTCCCAAATGAAGGTCTGCTACAATCAGTGTGTTTTCTTCTTCCCAAAAAATACATCTTTCCGGGGTTATCCAGAATATCTGGTCATTGATGATATGGGGAACAGGGTTTTGCATGGATGCCGGCAAATATAAAACAAGATGAACTGGTTTAATCAGCAGGCGGGTTACTTACTGCTTTCCAGTTGCTGCTGCATTCTTTTTACACGGTCTTCCAGTTTTTCTGAGCTGAGATCTTCCCGCATGCTGTCAACTTTGATCGGGAAACAAAAAGGTGTGAGTTGTTCCGGAAATTTTATGATGATGTCAGAGTGCTGAATTCTTTCCAGCATATCTCTCAGCCGGGTTTCTTCCATCTGCTGATCCAGCACTTCCTGGTAGGATTGTCTTAGTAAAAGGTTTTGCGGGTCATACTCGTTAAATACACTGAAAAGCAGGGATGCAGAAGATTGCAGGTGACGGGCCTTTTTTTTCTCCCCGGGCATGCCCTGGAAAATCAATCCGCCTATAACAGCAATGTCCCTGAATTTACGCTTAGCCATTTCTGTACTGTTTACGCTACGTTGAATATCATTCAACAGATCATCAGGTGAAAAGAGTTCATAAACATTGGTGTCGTCAACCGGAATAGGTTGGTCACTGAGTAATTCAAATCCATAATCATTCATGGCAAAAGAAAATGTAATGGGCCTGATCCGGCTGATCCGCCAGGCAAGAATGGCTGCCATGGCTTCATGTACCAGTCTCCCTTCAAAAGGATAAACAAAAAGGTGAAACCCGTCTTTTGTCTCAATATGCTCAACCAGTAACTCGTTTTGCCGGGGAACATGAGATAGCAGCTTTTGCAGGTTGAAAAGAGGCTCTAATGCATTCAGCTCATCGGCTTTTGATAGCTTGTTTTGCTTAGCAGTCATATCTAGCATCTGCCGGAGTTTTTTTCCCAGGTTTGCACTTAAGGGCATTCTGCCGCCTGTCCAGCTGGGTACAATAGATTTTTTAGCGTTGCTCTTCCGTACCAGGGCTGTCATATCCTTGATCATAACAAATTCAAGGTTTCGGCCGGCGAGGGTAAACACATCACCGGGATCCAGCCTGGAAATAAAATACTCTTCGATCACCCCTACATAACCGCCTGTCATAAATTTTACTTTCAGCATAGCATCACTTACTATGGTGCCAATGTGCATCCGGTGCCGCATGGCTACTTTGCGGCTGTTAATTTTGTATAAGCCGTCTACGATTTCTACTTTTTTGAAATCATCATATTGCTGCATGGCATTGCCTCCTTCAGTAATGAAATGAAGCATATGCTGCCATTCATCTAATGAAAGATCCTTGTAACAAAAAGTTGATACCACTTCCCGGTAAGTTTCTTCAGACCTAAACCCATCAGAGATGGCAATTGTATTCAGGTATTGCAGCAGTACATCATAACAAAGTATCATGGGTGGCCTGCTTTCAATCATGTTTTCGTTTATTGCTGATTTAAGTGCAGCCGCTTCCATCAGCTCGAGGGAGTGAGTAGGCAGAAAATAGATCTTACTTATTGCATCCGGGCTATGGCCACTGCGTCCGGCTCTTTGTAAAAACCGGGCAACTCCTTTGGGTGAACCTACCTGTATAACCGTTTCCACAGGCCGGAAATCAACGCCGAGGTCAAGGCTTGCTGTACAAACAACTGCTTTTAGATTCCCGGAGTGAAGATTTTCTTCAATCCAGGTTCTTAGTTCCCTGTCAATAGAACTGTGGTGCAATGCTATAGAACCTGCCAGGTCGGGGCAAATATCCAGCAATGTCTGGTACCAGGTTTCACTCATGCCCCTTGTGTTGATGAAAATGAGAGTTGTCTTACTCTGTTCAATGATAGGAATAAGTTTATGTGCCAGCTTTATTCCGAGGTGACCAGCCCAGGGATATTTTTCAATTTCGTCCGGGAAAATTGATTCAACTTCTATTTGTTTTTGAAGGTTTGCTTTTATTGTAACTCCCCTGGTTCCTGCTGGTGCGAGCAGCACTTCTTGTGCTTCAGCCAGGTTTCCGATGGTGGCTGAAATCCCCCAAACAGAAGGTTTCTTGTTGGCTAATTGGCACTGGCAATTAATGATCCTGGATAAGGCAAGTTCTACCTGTACACCTCTTTTACTTCCGAGTAATTCATGCCATTCATCAACAGCTATAATTTCAAGCTGCCTGAAAATGTCCGGGTAGTTTTTTTGTGCGAGCAGCAAGTGCAAACTTTCCGGTGTAATGATCAACACTTCGGGCATCTGTTTTTTTTGACTGGCCCTTTCTGTAGTATTGGTGTCCCCGTTGCGTATGCCGATCTTCCATTGCATTCCAAGTTCAGTTACCACTTCTTCCATCGCTCTGCCTATATCTTTTGCCAAAGCCCTGAGCGGGGTGATCCAGAGTAACTGGAGACCTGAATTTTTTACTTTTTTATAATTGTCGTCTTGTTGATTAATGAAATTGATAAGAGCTCCTAAGAAGACAGAAAATGTTTTACCACAGCCGGTGGGGGCATTTACTAACCCGCTTTCCATATTGGAAATATATTGCCAGGTGGCTTCCTGGAATGAAAAAGGCCTGAAGCCTTTGGCTTCAAGCCAGCCTGAAATTATTTTATATCCTTTTGTATCCTGAACATTCACAGGTACAAAAATAAGGGGTGCTTTTGGAGGTAAATAAGATTAGTAAATGCTTTTGAGCACCCCATCCTGCCACTTCAGGAAGTACAGTTTTCTATTTTCGAAATATTCCAGCGACATATTTTCTTTATTCACCACAGGCTGAATATCAAAATCTGTAAACACTTTGTGGCTTTTGTTGGAAAGATTGGAAGAGAGGTCCTTCCCGTATTGGAGTAATAGCCGGGCATATTTCCAGGTTACCTCGTAGCCCCGAAAAACCATATCACTGGGGCGGGCATACATTACGGTATTGAAATAGTTAATGATAGACTGGCTGAACTTATCAAGTTTGGCATTATAAAAGGGGTTACTGTACGTAATCTCAATTCCTTTGAACTCTGGTTTATTGAAATCTTTTATATTATCCCAGGTAGGCATTCCCACTACGGAAGACAAATACTTCTGTTTCTTAAGTGTTGCCAATTGTTGTACCAACCGTCTTCCAAAATTTTCATCCAGGCTGCCGGCCAGACACAAAGTTTGGTTGGTCGTATCAAGGTATGGCTTCAGGTGATTAACAGTGAAACTGTCGGTGAGGTCAACATATTTCATTTTTAGCGGCACCCCAACAGTGTTTTTACCAAATTCATCAAAGTATAATTTTATCCTGTCCTCCAGTTGGCCTTTTTTGCGGAAGACAATTATAGGATTGAGGGAGTAATACTTCTGGATATGCCTGTAAATGCCTTCACATTGTGTTCTTAAGGTTGGGTTAAGCAGTACAAAAAACGGATTGCTGTTCGTTCCACCATCATTCGGCAGGTTAGCATTTATCACCGGGATATTTCTTTTCAACCCGGCATCAGCAAATATCTTTACCTCGGAAGTATTGCAATGAGCGATGATCAGCGCCATGCTATCCATTTCCGGTTTATTTAGCTGTTCGGTCAGACTTTCTTTGGCAGACCGGGTATCATACACAAATACTTCCAGTTGTGCATATTCTTTATTTAATGAATCGAGGGCAAGCTGAGCACCTTCATAAAATTCAAGGCCAGGATTAATGAATTTGGGAAATACATTTTTGGCATAACGATACTCGTCCAGTTCATTGAAAGCGGAATCCAGGTACAATGGAGCGAAAATGGCGATTTTATGTCTGGCAGTGCCATTTTGTGACTGAACCAGTTGTAAAGCTGAGATGAAAAATAATAAGGTCAGGATGAATTTCTTCATATAAGGTCTGTTCAATGGTTTTCTTTTTATTTACTCCCATTCAATCGTTGCTGGCGGTTTACTGCTGATGTCGTAAACTACCCGGTTAATACCTCTGACATTATTGATGATTTCATTAGAGATATTTGCCAGGAATTCATACGGGAGGTGAGCCCAATCCGCCGTCATGCCATCCACACTGGTAACTGCCCGCAATGCTACGGTATATTCATAGGTTCTTTCATCTCCCATAACGCCTACACTTTTTACCGGGAGTAAGATAGCGCCTGCCTGCCAAACCGTTGCATATAAATTGTTATCCTTTAGGGCCTTTATATAAAGGTGATCTGCTTCCTGAAGCAATTGTACCTTTTGTTCTGTAATCTCTCCCAAAATACGAATGGCAAGGCCCGGTCCGGGGAAGGGGTGACGGTCAATCATTTCAGCAGGAATGCCCAATTCTCTTCCCACTTTTCTTACCTCATCTTTGAAAAGAGAACGCAATGGTTCTACCAGTTCAAGATGCAAATGATCCGGAAGGCCGCCCACATTATGATGCGATTTTATTGTTACTGAAGGGCCGTGTACCGACACACTCTCTATTACATCCGGGTAGATAGTTCCCTGTCCCAATAACTCAACACCCTCAATTTTTTTAGATTCTTCCTGGAATACATCAATGAAAGAGCTACCTATAATCTTTCTTTTTTCTTCCGGGTCAGTTTTGCCAGCCAATTTGGTATAAAAATGTTCCCGGGCATCAATACCTTTTACATTCAATCCAATTTTGGCATAGGTATCCAGCACATTTTGAAACTCATCTTTTCGCAGTACTCCATTATCTACAAAAATACCAAACAGATTTTTGCCGATTGCCCTATGTATTAAAGTTGCAGCAACAGTTGAGTCGACCCCGCCGCTTAATGCCATGATCACTTTCCGGTCACCTATCTGTTTTTTTAAAGACTCCACGGTATCAGTGATGAAATGGGCCGGGGTCCAGTCCTGTGTACAGCCACAAATTTTCACCAGGAAATTATTAATGACCCTTTTGCCTTCTTTGGAGTGATATACTTCTGGGTGAAACTGCACTCCATAAAGATTTTCATTGGTCTTTCTGAATGCCGCAACAGGTATACTTTCCGTGTCGGCCAATAATTCAAAACCTGCCGGTAGTTCTTTGATGGTATCGCTATGGCTCATCCATACCTGGCTTTGTGATGAAACACCTTCCAGCAATACATCTTCTTTTTTTCGTTGCAATATGGCACGGCCATATTCTCTTTTATTGCTTTTTGCCACCAGCCCGCCAAAGCGTTTCGCTGTCAGCTGCGCACCATAGCAAATACCCAGTACCGGTACTTTGCTGATAAAGTCCTGTATATTAACATCTGGTGCATTTTCCTCATTCACAGAACAGGGTGAACCGGATAAAATGATGCCTTTAAGGCCGGGTTCAAATTCAAACGATTTATGAAAAGGAATGATCTCGCAATAAACATTTGCTTCTCTTACAGCACGGGCAATCAACTGTGTATATTGGGAACCAAAATCGAGAATGAGTATTTTTTCTGCCATATTCCTGCGAAGGTAAAAAAAGCCGGTTAGTTTACTGATAAATGGCTAAAAGGCAAGCCTGGTTTGACTTTTAGGATCATTCAGAATGTTCCCTATTCCTGTAACCAGAAATGAAAGAATAGCGTCATAGCTGGTAAATCATCGATTTTTGAACTTAATTTTAAATAGTAAAATTTACCACATGAAACGGGTATTGTTTTTTTCAGCACTGATAGTTTTAGTATTTAGTTCCTGCCGCCAGATTTTGGGCAAAAGAATCCGAGGGAATGGCACGGTAAAAACAGAAACAAGGAGTATTGGTGAATTCAAGGGAATAGAAGTCAATGGTGCTATAGATGTTTATTATAAACAAGATTCTGTTATCTCTGTTAAAGTGGAAACAGATGAGAACCTCCAGGAATATGTCGAAGTATACGTTGATAATAATACTGTAGTGGTGGAGCCTAAGGACGGATCGAACTTAAGGCCTTCAAAATCTGTAAAAGTATATATTAGCGGCCCCACGGTTGAGTCATTAGAAGCCAGCGGTGCCAGCAGTATTGTTACAGAAAGCCAGATTACTGTTGGTGAACTTACAGTAAGCCTGAGCGGTGCCAGTGATGCGGAAGTAATTACAAAATCGCCAAAAGTGAATGTTGATCTTTCCGGGGCAAGTACTGCAATCATTTCCGGTGAAACAAAGGATCTGAAAGTAGAATGCAGTGGTGCTTCAAAAGCAAAATGTTACGAGTTGCTTTCTGAAAATGTAATTGCTGATCTTTCCGGGGCCAGTGACGCCCAGGTATTTGCCAGCGTAAAAATTGATGCTAAGGTATCAGGGGCTTCTGATCTGAAGTATAAAGGAAATGCAACGGTCAGCCAGGAGACAAGCGGTGCAGCAAGTGTAAAAAAAGCCGAGTAACTAACCTCTTTGTGGTATTTTTTTTCTACAGGGAATTCCTGAACTTCACAGGAACCAAAAACCAACTGTATGAACTCCCGTAGAAAATTCATTAAAGACGGCTCTCTGGCAGCCGGTGGATTGTTATTGGCTTCTTCTTCATTCAGTAATTTCTTTATTCCACGGGCACCCAAAGTTGTTATAATTGGTGCTGGTTTTGCTGGTTTATCTGCCGCTTATTATTTGCATAAAAAGAAAATAGATTTTGTAATACTGGAAGCCCGCAACCGCATCGGCGGCCGGGTTTTTTCTCATGTCATGGATGAGAAAGACAACCTGGTGATTGAATTAGGCGCTGAATGGGTGGGTAATTCTCATGAGCGACTGCAAAATCTTTGTAATGAATTCGGGCTGGAACTGCAGAATAACCAGTTTGATTCACATCTTATTTACCAGGGCAGATACTACAAAAGCGGTGAATGGGATTACAGCGAAGGCTGGAAGAAAAAATTTCAGTCAATTATTGATAACTATCCTAAACTGACACAAGCTGATAAGCTGAAGCTGGATAAAATGGATTGGTGGCGCTTTTTGGTGAATAATGGATGCGAAGGCCGGGACCTGGATCTCAGGGAGTTGCTGGACAGTACAGATTTTGGAGAAACCATTCGCAGTGTTTCTGCATTTGCTGCCCTGGCAGAGTATGCGGAAAGCAGTGAGAAAAATGAAATGGATCTGAAAATTAAAGGTGGTAACAGTATGCTGGCAAAAAAGATAGCAGCAGCAATTGGAGAGGAGAAAATAAAACTTCAGCATAAAGTAAGCCGTATAACACAAAATGTAAAAACAGGTGTAACAGTTTATTGCGAAAATGGCCAGGTGTTTAAAGCTGACAAGATCATTTGTACGGCACCAACATTTGCTGTAAAGAATATTAAATGGGAACCAGGCTTACCGGTTGACCAGGTAAATGCCATGAATGAATTACAGTATGCCCGCATCAATAAGAATCCACTTTTGTTTAAAAAGCGTTTTTGGAAAGAGGAAAGTTTTGATATGGTGACAGACCAGTCGCCTCATTATTTTTATCATGCCACGAAGAATCAAAATTCAAAGAAGGGGGTACTCATCTCTTATACTATTGGTGAAAAAGCAGCAGTGGTGGCCAACCAATCCGATAACTGGCGGGAAGAGATGGTAATGCAAACCCTTAAGCCGCATTTTAATGATGCTAAAGAAGAGTTTGAGCGAATGACCAATTATTACTGGGGCAATGATATGTATTCACTCGGCGCCTATGCGTTGTATGGCAAAGGGCAATGGTTCAGGGTGATGCCAATATTAAAACGGTCTTATATTCATACTCATTTCGCAGGTGAACACCTGGCAGATTGGCAAGGATTTATGGAGGGTGCGATCAACACAGGGGAAGAAGCTGCGGCGAAGATCAGATAAACGGTTTAAAACTCATTTTGCAATGGATTTCGATTTTGCAGGCGAAATGCAGAAACTAAGCGATGAAGACTTGATAAAAGTACTGACAGCGAACAAGGAAGACTACCAGCCAAAAGCAATAGATGCAGCTACGGAGGAATTTAAGAAGCGAAATCTGCCTTCGGGTTATATTGACAATATTGCAAAAAACCTGCAGGTAGAACGAATGGAGGAAAACAGAAAGGCTAATGAGCCTCTTGATTTGATATTAAAAGTGGCCACATTCTTCTTTCCCTTTGTTGTCACTTTCCTCTTGTCAGGATATTACAAAGTAAATGGTTACGATCTGAAGGCAAACCAGTTGTCAAAGTGGACAATTCTTGGATTTTGTTTTTATTTTCTTGTTTCAATCATTATTTCCAATTGGAATTAAAGACTCGTTTATAAGTTTATAAGTTTTATCGTTATATTAATATTCCTGTTTCTCCCTTTATCATCTGTACAGGAAATCCTGACAGGCCCTTCTTCCGGTACAAAGAATTGTTTTTCGCCGGCATTACAACTTTTGTAGAATTTATTGTTGATGTACCAGTACACCTTGCTTACATCATTGGCTGTTTTGCAGGTTAGCTGCAGTGGTTCCGGGTCTTTTTTATTAATAAGGTATTCTGTACCATTAACCGGTGAAGTAATAACCGGGGCAGCCCCTTTAAAGATAAGTTCACAGGTTTGGTTGTGCGGCGGGATTTTATCATAGCTGATCCTGTTTTCCTCAAACCAGGCCTGCATATCCGGCTCTGTTATCTTGTACCATTTCTTTTTATAGCCACTTGCCGGGACGCAGCTTTTGCAATAAGATTTTTTTTCATCCGGGCTAATCATTATTTCCTGCCTGTTTTCGCAGATTTTGGTGGAGGAAATCAACGGAATGAAATAATCAGTGGTGAGGCTCTTACAATGAGCAGAGGGTATAAAACCTGTTTCACTGCAAACCTGCCTGATATCACAGTCAGAAGGCTGCGAAAACCATTCTTCATCACTGTCGTAATCAATCGTATTGAAAATTTTAAAAAGAAGGGGTGTGGCCGAATTGGCGCCACTTAGATCTGCCGCTCCAACTCCTGAAAAGTTACCACACCAGACACCTACTGTGTAGTTTTTATTATAACCGATGCTCCATGCATCTTTACGGCCATAGCTGGTTCCGGTTTTCCAGGCAATCTTGGGCATTTTTTCGGTAGCGGTCCAGTTAACAGGAAAGTCTGGCCTGTTTACTTTCGACAAGATTTCATTTATCATAAATGTGGCGGCAGGACTTATTACGTTCACTTTTTGCTGTACGGTGTCATCTTGCAAGAAAAAGGGTTTGACATAAATACCGCTGTTAGCAAACGAAGAGAACAAGGCTGTAAGTTCTTCAAGAGTGGTTCCACAACCGCCCAAAATCATGGAAAGACCCAGCTTTCGCCTGTCTTTTTGAACCTGCCGGAAATTGCAGTTGGATAATTTTTGAATCAATTTTTCATGACCAACCAAGCGAAGGCCTTTTACGGAGGGGATATTTAATGAATGTTCCAGCGAGTATTCAACTGATACATAACCATTGAATTTATCATCATAGTTTTCGGGGGCATAGCCATCGTAGTTGACCGCCACATCTGTCATCACTGTTTTTGGCGTAAGCAAACCTTCATCGAAACACATGCCATAAAGCAGCGGTTTCAGCGTACTCCCAGGCTGCCGGACTGCTGCGGCACCATTTACCTGTCCTCCGTCAGTAGTGTCATAAAAACCTGATGAGCCCACATAGGTAATTATTTTGTGTGTTTTGTTATCGATTATCACCACGGCGGCATTCCGTATATTCTTCAACCGCTGCGTTCGGGTATAATCCTCAACTAATTTTTCTGTTTTAAGTTGCGTATTCAGTATGATATTCGTTTTAATAATATCACCACCTGTTTTTTTGAGTTTGTAAGAGAGATGCGGGATATAATGGGGAACCGTTCCCCTGGTTGCGTTGAGCGGTTCGGCCAGGGCATCTTCAATTTCTTTTTCGGTGAATATTTTTCTTTCTGCGAATTTTTCAAGCCACCTGTTGCGTTCATTTACAATGAAGTCATTGTTTCTGCCCGGCACCATCACCCCCGGTTTGTTGGGAATGATGCTCAGCGCTGTTATTTCAGCCAGTGAAAGATGATCCGGGTTTTTCCTGAAGTAAAGTAATGATGCTGCTTTTACCCCTTCAATATTACCACCATAGGGAACAAGGTTCAGGTATAGTTGTAAAATTTCTTTCTTGCTGTATTTAAGTTCCAGTTGCAATGCCCTGAACATCTCCCGGGACTTGCTCCATATATTTCTCTTACCAGGTTCCAGCATCTTGGCTACCTGCATGGTAATGGTACTGGCGCCGGACATACGCCGCATATGAAAGATATTGCTGAAAAAAGCCCTGATCACTGCAAACGGATTCACACCCGGATGTGAATAGAAATGCCTGTCTTCTTTTGCTACAATTGTTTTTTGCAACAAAGGCGAAATCTCATGCAGCTCTGTTTTCATTCGCCACTTTTGATCACTGGTCAGGAAGGCATTAATTACTTCACCTTTATTGTCAGTTATTATGGTAGAATACTCTACTTTATCGGGTAAGGGGAATATCCAGTTCAGGATAAAAAAAAGGAGAATTAAGCTTAAAAACCCGATGCCAGCTCTTTTCAGAAAACGCAGTATGCCCCGGCGGGTAAAATACTTTCGGGCCTGTACTTGTTCTTTTTTTCGGAACCAGTGAAATTGCAAATGGAGGTGTTTCTTCATCAGATAGGAATGCTTGATGGCTTCGTTGCCACTTAACAAATATTTATCTTCTTTAAACTTGACATTCTGAATGGCAGTGCTGTACCTTTAATATGCAATTATTTTCATCCTTTATGGATTCTTCAGGCCCATCTTCTGCCTCACCGGCAGACAGGCGTCCCACCCGGGATATTCCCCCTTAGCTTTCGTATGCTAATTTCAGTTATTTCCGTCATTGCGGATAAATGAATTGTGCATAATAAAGCAATTACTTAATTTTTTAACTAATCAAAGTTCTATAACTTCTCACTCATTACCACACTACCGGATATAAAACCCGGTAAGCCTTAAACCTACATCTTTATGCGTATCAAGTTTCTGATAGTTCCGCTCATAGCAGCCGGAGCTATTTTTTTCTCTTCTTGCAAGAAGAATTCCGTCAGCCTCAGTTTTACCAATGCAAAGAATGAAGTGCCTGAACTGGGAAATCTTGTTTTCCGTTTCAGCCATTCCCTGGCCACTGATTCGATGCTGAATGCATGGGACTCTACCGAGTACATTTCATTTGAACCTGCCATACCCGGCCGCTTTCGCTGGCAAAGCCCGGATGAATTAGTTTTTTCCCCCTCACAGCCGCTGAATCCGGCCACTAATTACAAGGCAAAAGTTAAAAGTGCTGTGCTTCGTTTCAGTAAATATAATTCTGTAAAGAACGGAGATAAGATCAGTTTTCATACACCAGAACTTACGTTAAACAATTACCAGGTGTTATGGGTGGGAGAAAGCAGTACAACAGCTGTTCCGCAAATTGATCTGTTCTTTAACTACAGGATAAACCCGGAAGCTTTAAAAAACAAATTGAAGTTAGAAGTTGAAGGAAAGAAGATGGATTTCAATATGATCACCATCTCTCCGGATAATAAGATATCCGTCCGCATCAACGGATTGAAATCAGAAGATAAAGACAGTGACGTCAAAGTGGTAATAGAAAAAGGCCTTAAGCCTGAAAAAGGGAATATGTCTACTTCAGAACCGATTACAAGCACAATGACAATACCTTCACCCTATGTGTTGACTGTACAAAACCTCGAATCTGAGCATGATGGTACAGAAGGGGTAGTGAGAGTTACTACCAGTCAGCAATTGACGGGAGAAGG
>CAYPBW010000029.1:18159-22521 GCA_964409055.1 uncultured Chitinophaga sp.
ATGGTACAGAAGGGGTAGTGAGAGTTACTACCAGTCAGCAATTGACGGGAGAAGGAATTAAATCCTTTTTGAAATTTGATCCGGAAGTAGAGTTTACTGTTGAACCCAATGACTATGGGTTTACTTTGCGAAGCGACAAATTTGATACAGAAAAAAGCTATGCATTAACTATCAACAAAGGGCTTCGTGGTAAGCTGGGTGGCGTTATGAAAGAAGAGTATAATGGGAGTGTAGCGTTTGGCGAATTAGAAGCCAATATCAATTTCACTAATAACAAGGCAGTTTATCTCTCTAAAAAGGGCGGAAAGAATATAGAAGTGCAGATCACCAATGTGCCAAAGGTTAAGCTGATCGTTTCGAAAATCTATGAGAATAACCTGCTGCTGGCACAGCGATATGGTTATTATCCCAAAGAAAACAGCAGCGGGCCAGACTATGCAAGTTATGAGGATGAATATTATTATGATGACTATGGCAGTGATGCCATGCTTGGGGATGTGATCTATGAGAAAGAGATAGATACCCGTTCACTGCCAAAAAGCGGTGGGGGGAGATTGTTGAATTTTTCCCAGTTCGAGGACAGATTGCCTGACTTCAAGGGAGTTTATCATGTGGTTATACGTTCCACCAATGATTACTGGGTAAAGGACAGCCGCTACATTTCTTTATCTGATCTTGGCCTGATAGCGAAGGAGGGATTGAATAAAATTTATGTCTTTACCAATTCTATCAAAACTGCTGACCCGGTTAATGGAGTGAATGTAGCTGTATATAGTTCAAACAATCAGTTGATAGGTACCGGTGCTACTAATAACAGTGGCGTGGCAGAGATTGCTTATGCAAAAAAAGATTTCAGCGGCTTCAGGCCGGCTATGATCATTGCAAAAACAGCAGACGATTTTAATTATTTACCATTTAGTAACACAAAGGTGAATACATCCCGATTTGATGTTGGCGGAAAGAGAAGTAATCCTTCCGGTTTTGATGCATTCGTATATGCTGAAAGAGATGTATATCGTCCCGGAGAGAAAATCAACTTTTCAGTTATCCTTCGGGATGAACAATGGAAAAATCCCGGAGATGTACCGTTGAAACTGAAATTCCTGCTGCCTAATGGAAAAGAACTGAAATCATTTCGAAAAAGCCTGAATGAAGAAGGCTCACTGGAAGGAAGTATTGAAATCGCAATGGCAGCAATTACCGGCAGTTATACGCTGGAAGTTTATACTACTACTGATGTGTTGCTGGCTTCAAAAAATTTTTCGGTGGAAGAGTTTGTGCCTGACAGAATCAGGGTTTCTGCCAAACTTGATAAAAAAGCACTTCGCCCCGGAGAGAATGCTGTGCTTTCTGTCAATGCCATGAATTTCTTTGGTCCGCCCGCAGCTAACAGAAAATATGAAACGGAAATACAAGTGAAGCAAAAATCTTTTTCACCAGAGAAATTTGATGGTTACGATTTTGGCCTCGCAAACCAGAGTACTTTTTTTGATAAGGAAGTGAAAGAGGGCATGACTGATGAAGCAGGAAATGCTGTGATTGATTACGCCGTGCCGGCAGCTTATGCCAACATGGGCGCCCTGCAGACGAATTTTTATACCACTGTTTTTGATGAAACAGGAAGACCGGTGAGCCGGGCCTCTTCCGTGGATATTTTTACACAGGATGTTTTCTTTGGCATCAAGCAGGACTGGTTTTATTATTATCCGCTCAACCAGCCGGTGAAATTTCAACTCGCAGCGGTGAATAAAGATGGTAATGCCATTAATGCAACGGCAAGAGTGGAAGTGATCAAACATGAATACCGGACAGTGCTCACCAAAAGCGGCAGTTATTTTCGCTATGAATCTCAAAAGGAAGATAAGCTGATGATTGAGCAACAGATCAATGTAGGAGCTAATACTATTTATTCGTATGTGCCCCGTACTCCCGGTGACTATGAAGTGAGGGTATATGTACCGGGGGCGAATAATTATGTACAACGAAGTTTTTACAGCTACGGAAGCTGGGGGGGAAATAATACATCCTTTGAGGTTAGCCGGGAAGGCAATGTGGAAATTGAGATTGACAGAAAATCTTATACAACCGGTGAAACAGTAAAAGCATTATTTAAAACACCGTTTAGTGGCAAAATGCTGGTGACAATGGAAACAGACCATGTGGTATCACACCAGTATGTGGAGGTGAGCAACAGGACGGCCAGTGTTGACCTGAAATTGAGCAGCGACCATGTGCCGAATGTATATATCACTGCTACACTGATCAAGCCGCATGAAGTGTCTGATATACCACTTACAGTGGCACACGGTTTCAAGAATGTTATGGTAGAAGAAAACAACCGCAAGATCAAAGTAGAAGTGGTAGCACAGAAAACAGTTCGTTCTAAAACAAAACAGAAAGTAACAGTTAAAGCTGCACCGGGCAGTTTTGTTACGCTTTCAGCAGTTGATAATGGTGTGTTGCAGATCAGCGATTTTAAAACGCCTGATCCCTATGCGTATTTCTATCAGAAAAAAGCGCTGCAGGTATCAGCTTTTGATCTCTATCCTTTGTTGTTTGCAGAAGTAAGGGCCAGGCTGAGCAGCACCGGGGGTGATGGTTACACAACAGACCTTGAAAAGAGAGCTAATCCAATGCCCGCTAAAAGAGTTAAGGTAGTGAGTTACTGGGGTGGTATCAAAAAAGCCAATAGCAGTGGTGTAGCTGAGTTTGAGTTTGATATTCCGCAGTTCAGTGGTGAGTTACGATTAATGGCTGTGACTTACAAAGGCAACAGTTTTGGCGCTGCCGATAATACCATGACGGTGGCTGATCCGATAGTGGTAAGTACAGCTTTGCCAAGATTTTTAAGCCCGGGAGATACAGTGAGTGTACCGGTAACGCTGACCAACACAACAGATAAAGCGACAACTGTTTCTGCTGTCATTTCAGTGGAAGGCCCGATGAAAGTGCTGGGTGGAAGCAGCCAGTCAGTAAACCTAAGTGCTAAGTCGGAAGGAAGAGCTTCTTTCCGTATCGTGGCAGATCCCACTATTAATGTGGGTAAGGTAACTGTTACGGTAAATGGTATGGGTGAAAAATTTGCAGAGGCAACAGAAATTGCTGTACGACCTCCATCTACTTTGCAAAAGATGACGGGTAGTGGTTCTATTGCCGGCGGTAATATGCAGAAGATAAATATTGGTGTTAGTGATTTTATGCCGGGCAGTGTAAACTATAGCCTTGTTGTCAGTCGTTCGCCTGTCCTTGAACTGGGTGAACAATTAAAATACCTGGTGCAATATCCCTATGGTTGTACGGAACAAACGGTGTCAGCAGCTTTCCCGCAGATTTACTATGGAGACCTGGCTGATCTGATGATGCTGAATAAGCAGCAGAACAAAATGAATGCTAACTCCAACATTATCGAAGCCATACGTAAGATAAAGATGAGGCAACTCTACAATGGCGCTGTTACGCTTTGGGACGGCGAGGGCAGGGAAGACTGGTGGACCACAATCTATACAGCACATTTCCTGTTAGAAGCAAAGAAAGCAGGTTTTGATGTGGACAACAGTTTACTGGAAACAATGCTGAACTACATCAACAGCCGGTTGAGGAATAAAGAAACCATTACATATTATTTCAACCGTGATCAGAATAAGAAAATTGCTCCCAAAGAAGTGGCCTATGGGTTGTATGTTTTGGCACTTGCTAATCGCAGTAATGTGCCGGCCATGAATTATTATAAAGCTAATCCTGCTTTGCTGGCCCTTGACAGCCGTTATCTGCTGGCAGCGGCCTATGCAACAGCTGGCGATAAGCGATCATTCACCGCTATGCTTCCGGCATCATTTGCCGGAGAAGAATCAGTGCCCCAAACAGGCGGCAGTTATTATTCCGATGTAAGAGATGAGGCTATTGCATTGAATGCACTTATCGATGTTGACCCCGGAAATGCTCAGGTAGGCACTATGGTAAAACATGTGGCTGATAAACTGAAACGCAGGCAATGGCTAAGCACCCAGGAGAGGGCATTTGCCTTTCTCGCTTTAGGCAAACATGCTAGAGCTGCCAATAATTCCACTGCTACTGCTGAAATAAAGGTGAATGGAAAAGTAATTGCCAAAGTGGATGGCGGTCAGTGGACGGGAGATATGAAGGCGTTAGGAAGTAACAATGCAGAAATAACAGTAAAAGGTAACGGCCGGTTGTATTATTTCTGGCAGAGTGAAGGTATCAGCAGCAGCGGCGCCTACAAGGAAGAAGACAGTTACCTGAAAGTAAGAAAGCGCTTCTTTGACCGTACAGGCAAACCTATAACCAGTAATACATTTAAGCAAAATGAACTGATCATTGTAGGGATCAGTTTAGAACGTTCTT
>CAYPBW010000030.1:0-2120 GCA_964409055.1 uncultured Chitinophaga sp.
AAACAATTAGCATTGGGTGATGGGCAAATATAATGTACAGGACTTGCATTCCGGCTGTTCCCGGTCAGAATTACCATAATCCTGTCTATAGCCAAAATATGTTAAGGTTTTCCATTATAAAACCAGTAGAAAACCATGCAAACTATGTTGCCGTACATTTGTTAAAGCATAATATGAAAGTATCTATAAAATACTTGTTTGTACTGATAACTGCCGGCCTGTTGCAGCAATGCAGTTATTCCCAGGATAATACAACCCGTAAAAACGAAAAAACCATGGACAGCACTAAAAAAAACAATCCGGTTTACTCCAATACAGATACCAGTAAAGTGGTTATGAAAGAGGAAGAATGGAAAAAAGTATTGCCTGCGGATGTTTTTTATATTGCCCGGCTAAAAGGCACCGAAAGGCCCTGGACCAGTAAGTTCGAAAATTTTAAAGAAGTGGGCACCTATTACTGTGCCGCCTGCGGCAATGCTTTATTTAAAAGTGATACCAAATTTGACAGCGGCTGCGGATGGCCCAGTTTTTACGAACCGATCAATAAAGGAAGTATCATTTATACTCCCGACAACAGCCATGGTATGCAGCGAACAGAAGTGCAATGCGGCCGTTGCAAAGCCCACCTGGGCCATGTGTTTGATGACGGCCCTCCGCCAACAGGGCTTCGCTATTGTATAAATGGTGTGATACTGGATTTTAAAAAAGCACAGGAGGCAGAAAAAAATTATCAGGGCAATCAACAATAAGTACAGCTGCCAAAAAGAATGAACCCGGCTAAGCCGGGTTTTTTATTTTTCCAACCCCTTCTATTCCGATAAATTTACTATCCCAAAATAGATGCTTATGCAAGCAGTAAAAAAGAGCTGGCTCTTAATCCTTGTCCTTTCATTTTTAGCGCCCCGGTCCTGGTCGCAGATCAACAGGGAACAACCTATGCCGGTTGATCCTAAAGTAAAAATTGGCAGGCTGGCCAATGGTATGACTTATTACATACGGCATAACAGTAAACCCGAACAAAGAGTGGAACTGCGCCTGGTGGTCAACACCGGATCCGTCATGGAAGATAATGACCAATTGGGCCTTGCCCATTTCATGGAACACATGAACTTTAATGGCACCAAACGCTTTCCGAAGAATGAACTGGTAAACTACCTGCAAAGCATCGGCGTACAGTTTGGTGCCGACCTGAATGCCTATACAGGTTTTGATGAAACAGTTTATATCCTTCCTGTACCCACCGATAAACCAGAACTGGTAGAAAAAGGTCTGCAAATACTGGAAGACTGGGCGCATAATGCCACTCTGGATTCACTTGAAATAGAAAAAGAAAGAGGGGTGGTAATTGAAGAATGGCGGCTCAGCCGTGGCGCCGATGAGCGAATGATGAAGCAAACCTTGCCGGTACAATACAGGGGTTCAAAATATGCTGACCGGTTACCAATCGGAACACTGGAATCATTGCAAACTTTTTCACATACCGCTTTAAGGCGTTTTTATAAAGACTGGTACCGGCCGGACCTGCAGGCGATTGTAGTGGTAGGCGATATTGATGTAAATGAGATGGAACAAAAGATCAAAGAAATATTTGGTGATATACCGGCTCCCGTTTCTCCAAGAAAAAGAGAATCCTTTCCTGTACCGGATCATACTGAAACCCTGACTGTGGTAGCCAAAGACAAGGAAACAGCTTTCCCGTCTTTGGAAGTGATGTTCAAAAAAGATCCGCAGCCGGAAACCACTATTGGTGATTATGTACGCTATATGAACCGCCTTCTTTTTACCGGTATGCTAAACAGCCGTTTCAGGGAAACGACATTAAAACCTAATCCACCATTTGTTTCTGCAGGAGCTTATTATGGTAATACTTATGCAAGAACAAAAGATGCCTATCAAATGTATGCGAACACCAGCGATACAGGGATGGCAAGATCCCTGTATGCACTGATGGAAGAAGGCCGCAGGGTCTTACTGTATGGCTTTACCCCCGCAGAGTTTGAACTACAGAAGAAACAGGTGCAGAGCTATTATGACAGAATTTTCAATGAAAGAGAAAAAGAAGAGTCTTATAAGTACGTAGATGAATACGTCAATAATTTCCTGATCAACGAACCCATACC
>CAYPBW010000030.1:2220-19736 GCA_964409055.1 uncultured Chitinophaga sp.
CTTATAAGTACGTAGATGAATACGTCAATAATTTCCTGATCAACGAACCCATACCCGGAATTGAATGGGAATATGATTTTGTAAAGCAATACCTCTCATCTGTAAAACTGGACGAAGTAAACAGCCTTGCCAAACAATGGATCACTCCGGTAAATATGGTGGTAACATTAAATGCTCCGGAAAAAGAGGGTATCAAAATACCTTCAGCAGAAGAAGTGAAGGCTGTGCTGGCATCGGTGGAGACGGCCAAAATTGAGCCCATAAAAGAGAAAGCACTGGCTACTGCCCTGATGGATGGCAGCAAACTCAAACCGGGTAAAGTCGTCAGCAGCAAAACAGACGACAACCTGGAGACTACCACACTCAAACTTTCCAATGGCGCTACGGTCATTCTTAAATCAACCAACTTTAAGAATGATGAAATTCTCTTTAGGGCTTTCAGTAAGGGTGGTCACTCAACAGTAAAAGACGCTGATTATTATTCCGGGTTATATGCTTCACAGATAGCTATGCAAAGCGGCGTAAGCAACTTTTCCGCAATTGAGCTGGGCAATATGCTGAAAGGAAAAAACACCAGCGTTTCTGCAAATATTTCTTTATATGGAGAAGGAATGAATGGCGGTACCATTCCTAAAGAAACAGAGACATTGCTTCAACTAATTCATCTCTATTTTACACAACCCCGAAAAGACAAAGAAGCATTTGAATCATTTAAAACCAGGCAAAAGCAATTATTTGGCAATTTGATGGCTAACCCGCAAATCTATTTTAGCAACGAGTTTCAGAAGCTGATGACAAAGAACCATCCCAGGGCAGGTGGTGTACCCAAGCCAGAAGACCTGGATAAGATCAGCCTTGATGCCAGCTACCGGATATTTAAAGAACGATTTGCCAATGCCGGTGATTTTACTTTTGTATTTGTAGGCTCGTTTGATGAAGACAGCATAAAAACATTACTGGAAAAATATATTGGCAGCCTTCCGGGCAAACCACAAAAAGAATCTTTCCGTGACCTGGGTATACGAAACCCTGCAGGTAAGATAGATAAGACAGTAAATAAAGGCGCAGATCAGAAAAGCTTTGTGACAATGGTTTTCAACCAACCGGCCATCTACAGCAGCAAAGATGCCTATGCCTTAAGTTGTTTGGGTGAAGTAATGACCATCAAGCTGGTTGAACAATTAAGGGAAGAAAAAGGCGGCGTATATGGTGTGAGTGCCAATGGCAGTATGCAACGTTTGCCTGTTACCACCTCTATGTTCACCATCTCATTCCCCTGTGCGCCGGAAAATGTTGACACATTAAGCAAAGCTGCCATCGATGAATTAAAAAAGATCATTAGCAATGGCGTTAGTACTGCTGACCTGGATAAGGTAAAGGAACAGCAGAAGAGAAAACTGGAAACAGATTTAAAACAGAATATTTTCTGGCTCAGTAATCTTGCTGACGCATATTATTATGGCAACAACCCCGCTGATATCCTGAACAAACAAAAGATGACGGAAGAACTTACTTCGAAAATGATACAGGATGCTGCTAAAAAGTATATCAATCTTGATAAATATATCCGTATGGTATTAAAACCGGAAGCAACTGAAGAAAAGACCAAAAAGGCATTTTAATGAAAACGATGAGGCTTTTGTTTTTCTTTATTTTGGCCGTAATAGTTGTAACAGCATCCTTATCTTTTCTGCTGCCCACTTCACAGAAAATAGAGCGGTCTGAAGTGATCAATGCACCGGCCAAAACCATTTACCAGCAACTGGTAAAACTGGAAAACTTCAATAAATTCTCCGTCTGGTCACAGCAGGATTCCTCTGCTGTTTATACAATAAACGGGACAGACGGAACAATAGGCGCTTACAGCAGCTGGACCGGTAGTCCAGAAATTTCCGGCGAAGGAAAGATTGAAATCACAGCATTGGAACAGGACAGAAAAGTGGAACATAAGCTTCATTTCACCCAACCCAAAGAAGGTAATGCCAATTCTGTTTTCACCTTAAATGAAAACAATGGGCTTACTACCATCACCTGGAGTTTTGAAATGGCTACACCAAGGCCCTGGAATATTTTCAACCTGTTTTACAGTATGGATAAGCAGATAGGAAAAGATTTTGAACAGGGCCTTGCTGCTTTAAAATCTACCATAGAACAACTGGCCGGTACAGCCGGAAACAATCACTATGAAGTGTTGACAATGGATTTTCCTTCCACAACATTTGCTGTCATCCGGCAACAAGTAAAATGGAGTGATATACATTCATTTCAAACGCAGCACCTGCCCATCATCCGCAATGAGGCGATAAAGGCAAATGCTTCTCCGGGCACGGCCTCCGGTTTATTTTACAATTGGGATGAAAAAAATCAGTTAACAGATATGGCGGCGGCCTTACCAGTAATAAAAGGAGCCGTGCTGAATAATTCTTTAGTAAAAATTGAAAATATACCCGCTGGTAAAGCAGTGTATGTAAATCATTATGGCAGCTATGAAAAAGCCATCAACGCTTTCAACAGTATTCATGCTTACCTGGATAAGCATAAACTGAAACAAAAATTTCCCATTATTCAGCAGTACATTTCTGGTCCTGCATCGGAAAAAGACACAGCTAAATGGCTAACCAAGATTGTCTTCCTGGTTGAATAGAATTTCATCGTACAAATTGGCAGCAATGAGTAGTTCATTTTTATTAACTTGTTGCAGCAATTAAAACTATTCTATGATGAAAATGAATACCGGCGCCTGGATTGGCATTATCGGAGGTGCCATCGGTTTTTTGGCTGCCATTGCAGCCGTCATTGTTACAACGGGGTCCGAAGGCATTTACATTACAATAGGCATGCTGGCACTTTTCGGGGGAATGGGATATCTTTTTTACAAACTGTTCTTCGCCCCCATGATCAATGCAAACCGGCTTCAAAAAACAGGATTACCCGGAACGGCAAAGGTTCTGGAAGTAAGAGATACCGGTGTCACCATCAACAATAACCCGCAGGTAAAACTCACCGTAGAGGTAAAGAATAATCTTGGTCAGCGCTATACTACAACTATCAAAACACTGGTATCAAGGATCAACCCCTTTGCTTATCAGCCAGGTATGGAAGTACCTGTAAAAATTGATCCGAAAAATGATCAAAATGTGGTTTTAGATTTTAGCCAAAACAGCCCGGCATCTGCCAATAAAATGTTTACACAACAAAATATGGATGCTTTGAAAAGCGAACTGGAACAAATGCAAAAGGAAAATGAAGCCCTCTTATTATCCGGTCGCCCTGCAAGAGCCATTATAAAAAAATATACCTGGCTGGGTGTAAATGTAAATGGCAATAATCCCTATGTGGAACTGGAAATAGAAGTACTGCCTGAAGCTTCCGCATCTTTCAGCAGTAAGGTTAAAGGCGTTATCGCCGAATTATCTGTTGAAAAGTATCAACCTGGTAAAGAGATTTATGTTAAATATGATCTCTATGATAATTCTAAAGTAGCGATTGACCATTCCTGATCTTTTCTTAGTTACTGAAAACGAGAGCAAAAGATTCTTTTGATTTTCTTTTTTACGCTTTGGCACTGTCTTTGAAAAAATTCAGTGATACAAAATCAAAGCGTATGAAAAAGATAATTGTAGCGGGCCTGTTTTTTTTATTAGCAACTACCAAACAGTCTGATGCACAGGTAAGCGTTAACCTGAACATAAATATAGGATCACAGCCTGCATGGGGGCCTGTGGGATATGACTATGTAGAGTATTATTACTTGCCGGATATTGAAGCTTATTATTATGTCCCCGGACAACAGTTTGTATTTTTTTCCAATGGCAGATGGGTCTTCTCTGCTTATTTGCCAGCCGTTTATAGAAATTACAATCTCTATTCAGGATATAAAGTAGTTATCAACCAGCCCAGGGCCTATCAATATTTTAATAGCCATAAAATAAAGTATGCTGGCTTCAAGGGAAAAGGGAATAAGCAAACTGTTATCAGGAGTAGTAATGATCCCAAATACTATGTCGTCAAGGGACATCCCAAACATGCACACAAATCACCTGGAAGAAAGAATGGAAAGGGCAGAGGAAGGGGCCTGCATTAAACAAAGTGAAAATGGCCGTAAATACGGCCATTTTCTAATTTCCTTCTAATTAGGCCAAAGTTCAGTTTGGCTTGTCATCTCCGGCATTCCCATTATTTTTGCCCCAAAGGATGGGGTTATGAAGCTTTCACATTTATCCGAAACATTGATCGGATCTGAAATCGTAAAACTGGGTGGAGAAATTCGGGAAAAGATCCGACAGGGCGAACGTATTTACAATTTTACTATCGGTGATTTTGACCCTTCTATCTTTCCTATCCCTAAAGAACTGGAAGATGCTATTGTGGAGGCTTATCGTAAACATTTCACCAATTACCCCGCTGCCGAAGGTAATCTTGACCTGAGAGAGGCCATTCATTCTTTCATGAAAGATGAAGAAGGCCTTGACTACAGTATTAATGAAATACTGGTGGCTTCAGGCGGACGTCCGCTGATCTACACAGTATTCCGTGCTATTTGCGATAAGGGTGATAAGGTCATTTATGCCGTTCCCAGCTGGAATAATAACCATTATACACATTTTGTCGGAGGGGAACATATTGTCATCGAAGCGAAAGCTGAAAACAACTTTATGCCGACAGCCAGTGACCTGCAACCCCATATCAGTGATGCCGTGCTGATTTCTCTTTGTTCACCCCAAAACCCAACGGGCACCACGTTTCGCAAAGAAGAACTGGAAGCCATCTGTGATATGGTGATCGAAGAAAATAATAGAAGAGCTGATGGGCAGAAAAAATTGTATGTGATGTTTGACCAGATGTACTGGCATCTGACTTATGGAGAAATCAGACATTACAACCCCGTTTCGTTAAGACCCGAAATGAGGGACTACACCATTTTCATTGATGCCATCAGTAAAGTTTTTGCTGCTACGGGTGTAAGGGTTGGCTGGGGTATGGGGCCTTCAGCAGTTATCAATAAAATGAAAGCTATCCTTACGCATATTGGCGCCTGGGCCCCCATGGCTGAACAAAAAGCAGTTGCTTATTACCTGGGAAACAGGGAGGCTATACATAAATACCTGGCGCATTTCAAATCAGAAATAGAAGAGCGGTTACGCCGTATTTATAATGGATTTGCAAGCATAAAAAAAGAAGGATTTCCTGTTGATGCAATAGCCCCTGAAGCGGCTATTTATCTCACCATCAAGATTGATTTAGTGGGAAAAACAAGTGCAGACGGTAAAATACTAGCTACACAAAGCGATGTTACAGCGTACTTGTTAAATAATGCAGGTTTGGCGGTTGTACCTTTTTATGCATTTGGAGCAGAAAAAAATTCACCCTGGTACAGGCTTAGCGTTGGTACTTGCAAAAAAGAAGATATCGACGAGATGATCGGTAAATTAAGAGAATCACTGATCAGCCTGAAATAAGTAACGTAAATCAGTTTTTATTGATCAAAAACCGGAAAGGTTTTAAACGGTGATACCGGGTTTCTTTTAAAATTATAGAAGGTTTGGAGGTAATCTTATTGCGGTTTACCAGTTCATGCGCCCGGCAAAAAGATTCAGGTGTTTCTATATGCTGAAGAAGAGAATCAAGCAGCTCCATTTCCTTTTCGGGAATCTGCTCATTCATACCTGCATGCCGTGAAGCAACCAGTATGTCACGATTGGAAAAAATCATTCTTGTTGGCCTTGTTTCTTTACACGATCAATAGCCTGTCATACCTTTTGTACCGGGACAGCCACAGTTCTTACCGCCTTTTCCGCTACCGGAATAATAATTACGGTTGCAGGCAGTAAATAAAACTGTCCCGAGTAATAACACGATTAAGGCTATTTTGTTGATGTTCCTCATATCTTCAGTATTCCAAATTAAAACTATTTTACAAACAAATTAGTGTGCTGTTGAGCCAAAACAAGCAAAAAATTAACCCTGATCAGACAAAAAAGGAAAAACTACAGGGCAAAGCCGCTACAAACGGCCGAAAATTCCGCATTTTGGTAGCCCCGCTGGACTGGGGACTTGGCCATGCCACCCGCTGCATACCCATTATCCAGGAACTATTACAGCAAGGTGCAGAGGTTTGGCTGGCAGGCGAAGGCGCACAGGAAGAATTGCTTCGTTTAGAATTTCCCCATCTCCCCTTTTTACAGCTAAAAGGCTACAGCGTAAAATATGCTTCCACGAGAAGCGGGGTAATCAGAAAGATCCTTGCACAGTCTCCAAAATTCCTGAGGGCCATAAGAAGAGAACACCAATGGCTGAAAAAGATAGTAAAAGAAAACAATATTGATGCAGTCATTAGTGATAACCGGTATGGCCTATATCATACTGAAATACCCTGCATATTCATTACCCACCAGTTAGTCATAAAAAGTCCTTTGGGAAAATGGAGTGAACGACTGCTGCAGAAAAAAAACTATAAATACATCAGCCGTTTTACTGAATGCTGGGTGCCTGATCTGGCGGAAGATGATAACCTGGCAGGCGATCTATCACATCCGGCAATAATACCTAAAGTGCCGGTTAAATATATTGGCTGGCTTTCAAGATTCAGCAAATGGCCATCACAAGAAAAAACCGGGCATTTACTGGTTGTCCTTTCCGGTCCTGAGCCGCAACGCAGTTTATTTGAGACCACTATAATAAGAGATATTGCCCGCTATGACGGAACTGCCACGATTGTACGGGGATTACCAGGAACCCATTCATTGCTGCCATCTACCAATTCTATCAGGATATACAACCATTTGCCCGCCAAACAACTAAACGAAGAAATGGAAATGGCCGAATTTGTGATAAGCCGCAGCGGGTATAGTACGGTTATGGACATTGCCGCTTTACAAAAGAAAAGCATCCTTGTTCCTACACCGGGTCAAACTGAACAGGAATACCTTGCCGGGTATTACCTTGAAAAAGACATCGCCCTTGCTGCCTCGCAGCAGTTTTTTTCACTCCCTGCAGAAATACAAAAGGCCAGGCTATTCCCCTACAGATTACCGGTAATTTCAAGCGGTGATAGTTTGAAAACAACTATTGAAGATCTGCTGTCAAGGCTTCGCTAATATTTTTGCGGTTAACTTTGGTTCTCTTAAAGTTTTTGTATTGAACACTTCCCTGAAAGCGCATATAGCTGTTTTATTTACTAACATCTTTTTTGCTGCCAACTTTAGTCTTGTAAAATTTATTTCACCGGCATTGGTGGGTCCTTATGGATTAAATATTATTCGGGTAGGTGTCAGCCTTTGCCTGTTCTGGCTGGTTTGGTCCTTTGGAAAAACGGGGGCCAGTATTCAGAAAAAACATATCCCCCGCTTCATCATTTGCGGGTTAACCGGCGTGGCCATCAACCAGATGCTTTTCATCAAGGGGCTGACTATGACCTCTACCATTCATGCCTCCATGCTGATGCTATGTACTCCTTTACTGATCACACTGTTTGCTTTTTGGATTTTAAAAGAATCTGTAACTATAATAAAAGTAGCAGGCCTGTTGCTAGGTATTGGTGGCGCTACCCTGCTTATCATGAACAAAGAATCAACAGGTACTGCTTCCTTAAACGGGGACTTGCTGATCGTTATGAACGCTATTTCCTATGCGTTTTACTTTATCCTGGTAAAGCCGCTAATGGAAGTTTACCATCCTTTGCACATCATTCGTTGGGTATTTACTATCGGATTTATTATGATACTACCATTTGGATGGTCACAATTCGACGCAGTTAAATGGTCCGTTTTTAACTGGCAGGATATAGCAGCATTATTAATGATTGTTTTTTGCGGAACTTTTCTTGCTTACAGCTTTAATATTTACGGTATCCGGCATCTTGGCGCAGGCACTACCGGTTCATATATTTATACGCAACCTGTTTTTGCAGCCCTTGTTGCCGTTTTTTTTCTGGGTGAAAAAATGACTCTTGAAAAGGGACTGGCAGGCCTCTTGATATTTCTGGGCGTCTTTCTTGTAAGCCGCAAAAAGCTGGCTAAAACTCCTTAATACAGGCAAAATCGGAAAACTACGATTAAGGACAAAGTACTAGTACTTCATTTTCGTAATTGGTCGCTGTGGTTTATTGACCAGCAATACTGATTTTTTATTTTCGAATACCAAAATCCAATCAGAATGAAAAATCTACAAACTGCCCTTGCAGCGTTGTGCTTTAGCACAGCCCTGTTTTTTACAAGCTGTTCACCCGATTATGACCAGGTTTCTAGTACTGAAGAAGTATTAACCCGCAATGCCTGGGAAATTGACTATTTTTCCCGTTCATCACAGAACCTGACAAGTGAGTACACTAACAATACATTGTACTTCAGTAATAACGGTACGCTTATCTGCCGCAATGGCGCTGATCAATGTACAGGTACATGGAGTTATTCAGGCAATACCATGGGAGAAACCATCATCATACAACTTAACAGCAATGATACTAAAATGCTGCAGTTGAACCAGGCCTGGCAATTGAGATCAAGAAACCTCTCTAACATATTGCTGGAACAAACTGACCCTGCCATAAACAGTGAATTACGTATCAGGGTAACGCAGTAGTTATCCGGCCGTAGCCTTTGGATAATCGAAGAACCAGAATTCTTTGGGCGCATTCCGGAAATCTTTCCAGGTGTCCGTATTGATTTTTATTGCAAACACTCCGCATGTTGGAATATTATCAATACGGGCATTTGTCAATTCATTGGCAAAACCGGTAATACCGGGATTGTGAGAAAAAACAGCAATGCTTTCAAATTTATCATCTGCATGTTCAATAACAGCTGTAAAAGCGGCTGAGCCCGCCATATAAAGATCTTCATTAAACAGCATCCTGCTCTTTTTTAAATCATATGCTTCTGCAAAAGCTTTGGCGGTTTTAGCAGCCCTTTTTGCCGGACTGGAAATAATTGCGTCAATGCTTACTTTCTTATTTAGCAGCCGTTTTGCCATTTCCGGGGCATCTCTTTTACCCCTTTCATTCAGAGGCCTCTCAAAATCCTCCAGTACCGGGTTTCCCCAATCACTTTTGGCATGGCGTACCAGCAACAATATTTTCATGTGAGAAAATTTACTGTAAGATAAATGAAATATGGGCTTAATACCCTCTTACATTCCGTCCTTCCATGTAGTTCATAAAGGCCTTGTTGACCACTTTGTTTCCGCCCGGAGTTGGATAGTTACCGGTAAAATACCAGTCGCCAAGATTATTGGGACAGGATTTATGGAGGTCTTCAATACTCTGGAAAATAACATCAACAGGAATGTTTAATCCCGGCGGGGTAATCAGCTGGGCAATCTTTGCAGAAATTTCTTCGATAGGAAACTGTTTATAAAGCTGTTTGACCACATTTTCCGTATGCAGTTGGTTGTTACGTTGCAGCTCCTTACACTTATCAAAAAGGGTTTTCAGTACATCTGTTTTTCCCTTTTCTTTTATCAGCTCGACTGCAGCATTAAAGGCAATGAAATCACCCATCTTGCTCATATCAATGCCATAACAATCAGGGTAGCGTATTTGAGGTGATGAAGAAACAATAACAATCCTCTTCGGTTTCAGCCGTGAAAGCATACGAATAATACTCTCCTTGAGCGTAGTACCTCTTACAATTGAATCATCAATTACCACCAGGGTGTCCTGGCCGGGGCGAACGGTTCCGTAAGTAATATCATACACATGCTGCACCATTTCATTACGGCTTACATCCTCCGTAATGAACGTTCTCATCTTTACATCTTTGATGGCAATCTTTTCAATTCTGATTCGCCGGTTGATCATTTCACTGAGTTTCTCCGCATCGAAATCTTTATCCCAGCTTAGAATCCTTTCTATTTTGATCCTGTTCAGATAGTCCTCCATACCTTTCAGCATTCCGTAAAAAGCTGTTTCCGCCGTATTGGGTATGAAAGAGAAAATGGTATTCTTCAGATCATGATCAATAGCATGCAGCACCTGCTCGCTCAGGTTATAACCCAATGCTATTCTCTCCCTGTAGATCTTTTCATCACTTCCTCTTGAAAAATAAATACGTTCAAAACTGCAGGCTTTTCTTTCCTTAGCTTCTACTATTTGTGAAATATCTGCTTCACCACTTTCGTTTACAATCAGTGCCTGGCCCGGCATCAGTTCCTGTACTTCATTTTCCCCCACATTGAAAGTTGTACGAATCGCAGCTCTTTCAGAAGCAGCCACTATTACTTCATCATTCATATAATAATAAGACGGCCGTATGCCATGTGCATCACGAAAGACAAAGCCAATGCCATTTCCTGTCATTCCTCCCACATGAAAGCCGCCATCAAATAGCGGTATCGCCTTTTTTAGTACCGATTTTATATCCATATGATGAGGAGTGGCCTCATCTGCTTTTATCAGGAAGTGATGGATCACTTCCATCATAGCCGCCAGGTCGCTTTGTCGTTGAAATTCTCCCGGATCTATATTTACTAATGAAAATAGTTCCTCTGTATTAACAAGATTAAAATTTCCGGCTAATGCAAGGTTTCTTGCCGGTACTGTATCCCTTTTTAAAAAAGGATGACAAAATTCTGCGTTATTTTTTCCTTGTGTGCCGTAGCGAAGATGGCCAAGTAATAATTCGCCCAAAAAGGAAATATGTCCTTTCATGAGGCCGGGATGGTTCTTAATATCCGGATTAAATTTTGCCAGTTCATCTACCTCGCTTCCGATTTTGCGAAAAACATCCGCAATCGGCTGAGGTGCTGCACTCCTGATACGATGCAGGAAAGGATACCCTGGTTCCACATTCAGTTTAACTGCAGCCACCCCTGCTCCATCCTGTCCGCGGTTATGCTGTTTTTCCATCAACAGGTAAAGCTTATTGAGCCCCCACAGCACTGTTCCATACTGTTGCTGATAATAAGAAAAGGGCTTTCTTAACCGGATGAATGCAAGACCGCATTCATGTTTAATTGGATCGCTCATGGAGTGTGCAAAGGTAGGCTATAATTTTATATCATTTTCCTCCTTATCCGCTGATAATGGCAATTCAATAGTAAGTATACAGCCCTCACCATGTCCGGCTTTGATATCAGCCTTACCGCCCATTAGCGCTGCCCTGCTGGCGATATTATTCAAACCCATGCCTTTACGGGTTTTCTCCTGGTCAAAGCCTGTACCATTATCCTGAACAGAAAGTATCACTGATTCTGCATCTGATTGTAATTTGATATGCACCTCTGTTGCATGGGAATGACGGATAATATTATTGATCTGCTCCTGAATGATCCGGAACAACATAAGTTTCATATTTTCTGTGACAGCCGTTTCCTCGAAATGCCGGGAAACAAAATCAATAGAAAAAGTATGAGCCCTTTTTAGTGAATCGCATAGCTCCTGTATTGATTCTACAAGCCCAATATCACCAAGAGTGGGCGGCACCAGTGATTGAGAAAGTGTACGTATCTCTTTGATCATTCCACCTATATTTTTAAGCGAAAGCCTGATCAGCTCCTGTATCTCACCTGTTGCTTTCTCATTGGCCACTTCAAGGTACAGCCTGGCAGTGGTAAGGTGCTGATTAATATTATCGTGCAGTTCTTTTCCAATTTGCTGCCTTTCTTTTTCCTGGCCGGTAATAGTAGCCTCCGTCAGCAGTTTTTGTTTTTGTACTTCCTGTTCAATCAGCTGTTGTGACAGCTTTCTTTGTTCTGTAATGTCAGAAAAATAAATTACCATCGATTTAAATACAGTGTCATTTAAAAGATTATGAGCCCTCAATGACATCCATATCCAATGACCTTCAGCATTTAAAATCCGAAACTCAAAATAATTATTCCTGGCTTCGTTTGAAACTTCTGCAGCAAAAGTCTGCAATGCCTGAGCTTTATCATCCGGATGAACAAACTCAAGGATATTGCGCCCCAGCAGGTCCTCCGGCTTAAAACCTGATACCTGTGTTACTGAGGGGCCACTGTAAGTAACGACCCCTTCTGCATTTGTCATTATGATACCATCCAGCGAATTGGAAATAAGGTTACGGTAAAACAATTCACTTTTTTGAAGGCTTTCTTCCGCTTTCTTTCTTTCAGTAATATCCTTTCCTACTCCCAATAAACCGATTGCGTCACCATGCTCATCCCGTAAAACAGAAATGGTATGAAGAATATATCTTTTCTCTTTATCACTTCCGGTAAAAGACACTTCCCCTTTCCAAATACCTTCTTTAAAGACAATCTCTGCTACCTGGTCATGGGTGAAGGGAAAATAGTCAGCATCAATGACCTCTCTGAAACGCCGGCCTATCGCCTCTTCCTCGGTGATACCGCTTAGTCTTTCTATTACCTTATTCCATGATGTAACCACCCTGTTCATATCCGTGGTTACTATCAAATCAGTTACATTATTCAGAATAGTGGCCTGCATCCGCAACTTCTTCTCTTTTTCAACCAATGCATCTTCTGCTGTTTTACGGAGAGAGTCATCGGAAAAATAAATCACCATTTTACCTACATGCTGATTACTGAGCATATTGTGGCCACGAACCAGGCACCAGGTGTATTGATTATTCCTATTACGAAGCCGGATACTGATGAACTTGACCCTGGGGTTCTTCTGCACCTCGTCCAAAAAAGTACTACTGGCCAGTAACTGATCATCCGGATGTACAAAATCAAATACCGAATTCCCGATTATTTCATTAGGAGTAAATCCAAGAATCGCTGAAACGGACGAAGTAGCAAAATCAACTTTACCTTCTTCATTGGCAAGTATTATACAATCCAATGATTCGCTGATCAGATTTTTATAGAACAAAGGATTGTTCTGCAAATCCTGTTCTGTAATTTTGGTAGCAGAAGTATTCAAAGCGAAGTAATGATGATATTAAAATGATCAATTAGTCTGCTAAAATTATTAATAATAATCGGGGGAAATAAGGATTTATCACATATTAAAAACAGAACAGCTTTAAATAAGTGAAAGCCAATACCGTTAAGTATTGGCTTTCACATGTTATTGATTTAACATTAGAAGGCTTTCTGATCTGTACTATATTTTTCCAGTTGCGGGCATTCTTTAGCGGTGCCTGCGTCAACCATGATATAGTAGGTGGGCAGTTTGCCTTTTATCCATTTATCAAGTGTCTTGCTTTTCTTCTCTTCGAGTGCAAACTGAGAGATTCTGCTATAATCATCCTGCAGGTTCATACGGTGTGGCTCTGACTTGGATTTCAGGAAAATAATCCTGACTCCCTTTTTGCCCTGCTCTCCTTCAAAAGGAACAGGCTGTGATATGTCGCCAACTTTCATTTTATCAAGCATGGCTACCATTTCTTTATCCAGCATATCAATTGTTACGAATGTTGATCCGTCCCGGTTCATGATAAAGGGCCCGGCAAACTTGGCTGATTCATCATCACTGTATTTGGAGGCGGCTTCATTAAAGGTCAAAGTAGCTGCTATCACTTTTGCCCTTACACTATCAAGCCTGGTAATAGCTTGTTTTATTTCAGTTTGAGTAATAGGTGGTATTCGCAGAATATGACGGACAATAGCTTCATCGCCATTTCTTTGCACCATCTGGATGATGTGGTAACCGAATTTTGATTTAACCGGTGGGGATATTTCGCCTTCTTTTAAACGAAAAGCCGTAGAAAGAAAAACAGGATCCCATGTTTTCTCATTCCTGTTCACCTGGTACTGGCCACCGCGGTCTTTACTTCCCGGATCTTCAGAAACCTGTTTGGCAAGTTGTTCGAATGTGGTTTTCTTACTCTCAATCTGCTTTTTGTAATTCTGCATCTCGTCAAAAATGTACATTTCCAGGTCACGGGATGCTTTGGGATAAACAATGATCTGCCCTATTTCGAGTTCCGTTTCATAAAATGGCAGGCTGTCTTTAGGGATTCGTTCAAAAAATGCTTTTACTTCATTGGGGGTAATGCGTACATTATCTACAATCTTACGCTGCATGGCCGCAGCCAGTTTTTGTTCTTTGACTGACTCCCGTGCATCGTCCTTAATCTGATAGATGGTTTTCCCTGCTACTTCTTCCAGTGCTTCCTGGCTGCCAAACTGGTTGATATAAAACCTGACCTTTTGGTCCAGCTCTGCTTCTACTTCTTCATCTGTTACCGGTAATGAATCTTTTTCGGCCTGCAACATCAGCACTTTGGAGATCAATGCTTGTTCCATCATCAGGCATTCAGCATTGGGCGGAACCTGCTGGCCCTGCCTTACTGCATCCAGGATAGAGTTCCTGATATCAGATTGCAGAATAATTCTGTCGCCAACTATAGCAGCTATTTTATCAGCTACCACTTTTGCCGACTGTGGTTGGGCATTCGCCGTTACCACGGCAAAAAACAAACAAAAAACAGCAGTAATGATCTTCTTCATAGTAAGCATAAATCCAAAAGTAGCTTCCCTTTTAACAAGGAAGCCGCCCATGTTGTCTATTTAACAAAAGTTTGATTGCAGGAAGCTCTCAGCTAATAGCTGTAAGCTTACAATGTTCTCTTTACTTCTTCTACTTCGTAGGCTTCGACTACATCACCAACTTTAATATCGCTATAGTTCTTGATGGTCAATCCACATTCCATACCTGATTGTACTTCTTTCGCATCGTCTTTAAATCGCTTGAGAGAAGCAAGTTCTGCAGTGGCCCCTTCACCCGTAGGGTAAATTACAATACCATCACGGATCAGGCGGATCTTGGAATCTCTTTTGATCTTTCCATCCAGTACATAACATCCGGCTACAGTGGCCTTATCAAATTTGAATACCTCTCTTATTTCCACATTCGCAACAATCTTCTCCTGAACTTTCGGCTCCAGCATACCCTCCATCGCACTCTTCACTTCTTCGATAGCATTGTAAATGATCGAATACATTTTGATCTCAATGCCTGCATTCTCTGCAAGTCTGGAAGCCTGCAGCGAAGGACGAACATTGAACGCTATCACAATGGCATCAGATGCTTCAGCCAGTACGATATCGCTCTCATTGATCTGTCCTACCCCTTTATGAATTACACTTACTAATATTTCCTGGGTAGAAAGTTTTTGCAGTGAGTCGCTCAAAGCCTCTACCGATCCGTCCACATCACCCTTGATAATAACCTTCAACTCTTTGAAGCTGCCTAATGCCAAACGGCGGCCAATCTCATCCAGCGTAATATGCTTCTTGGTGCGAATGCCCTGTTCTCTTAAAATCTGGGCACGGCGATAAGCAATTTCTTTGGCTTCAGCTTCATCTTCATAAACCTTGAACTTTTCACCCGCCTGTGGAGCTCCATTCAGTCCCAATATTACTGCCGGTGCAGAGGGCCCGGCTTCATCTTCTTTTTTATTACGTTCATTGAACATGGCTTTCACTCTTCCAAAGTACTGACCACTTACAATCAAATCACCCTGGCGCAATGTTCCGTTTTCTACAAGCAGTGTGGCCACATAACCACGACCTTTATCCAGCGAAGCTTCAATAATAGTTCCGGTAGCTTCACGGTCAGGGTTTGCTTTCAGGTCAAGCAGTTCTGCTTCGAGTAATATTTTCTCCAGCAACTTGTCAACATTCAGTCCTTTTTTAGCAGAAATTTCCTGGCTTTGATATTTACCGCCCCATTCTTCTACCAGCAAGTTCATTTGTGAGAGCTGCTCATAAATTTTCTGAGAGTTCGCCCCGTCTTTATCGATCTTGTTTATTGCAAATATCATGGGTACACCGGCAGCCTGAGCATGGCTGATGGCCTCCCTCGTTTGTGGCATCACGGCATCATCAGCCGCAATAACGATAACAGCTATATCTGTAACCTTGGCACCCCTTGCCCTCATGGCCGTAAAGGCTTCGTGACCGGGAGTATCGAGGAAGGTTATTTCTTTTCCATTTGCCAATTCAACCTGGTAGGCGCCAATATGCTGTGTAATACCACCTGCCTCACCAGCTACTACATTGGCATTGCGGATGTAGTCAAGCAAAGAGGTTTTACCATGGTCAACGTGGCCCATGATAGTTACAATCGGAGAACGGAATTTAAGATTTTCTTCATCATCCTCTTCTATCTCCTCTTCCATCTCCATTTGCTTCTCCATGTCGATAAACTCAACATCAAAACCAAATTCACTGGCCACCAGTTCAATTACTTCGGCGTCCAATCGCTGGTTGATTGAAACCATTATACCCAAACTCATACACTTGCTGATCACTTCAGCAAAGCTTACATCCATCAGGTTAGCCAATTCACTTACACTGATGAACTCGGTTACCTGCAGCTTGTTGTCTTCTGCTGCGTCACCGGCCTCAGCCAGTTCCTGTCTTTTTTCACGGCGCAATTTGGCCTTCAGGCTCTTCCCTTTTCCGCCACCACCGGCCAGTTTGGCCTGTGTTTCTCTAATCTTTTCCTGTATTTCTTTTTCGTCAATGAGTTTTTCTTCCCTGCGACCCCTGTTATCACGGCGGTTGCCCCCTGCGCCAGTCCTTCCCCTGTTATCTCTGTTGAATCCGCCTCCGCCGCCAGGTTTCTTATCAGCATCTTTATTTATAAAAATCTCTCTGTGTGTATCTTTTTTCTCAATGGGAATACGTTTCCTCTTTTTCTTTTCATCCTTTACAGGGCGGGTATCACTATCTACAGGCAATTCAATTTTACCCAGGATCTTCGGACCTGTCAGTTTTTCTACTTCAATATTCTCAATTACGGGAGGCTGCTCTTCTTCGGTTACGGCAGGGGCAACTTCTTCTTTGACAGGCGCAACTTCTTCAACTACTTCTTCCTTTTTGGTCTTCTTTGATTTTGCTTTAGGCGTCTCTTCTGCTTCAGGTTTTGCCTCTTCTTCCTTTTTAGCTTTTACAATTTTCTTAGGCCTGGTAGAAGAATCTATTGCAGAAAGATCAATTTTCTTTACAATCTTAGGGCCTTCTATTTCCGGGGCCTCCAGTTTTATTACCTCTTCTTCTTTGGGTTGCTCTTCTTTTGGAGTTTTTACTTTTGACGGCTTCTCTTCCTCTTCAGCAGCTTTTGGCTCTTCAACAACTGGCGGGGGCACTTCTTTCTTAGCTTTCGCAGGCGCCTTTTCTTCTTTTTTGAAAAGGATCTCCTCTTCTTCTTTTTTCTTCTTGGCTTCTGAAACAGCACCCTTGGGCAAATCTACCTGGTCGCTTTTCATTTTTGCTGCCTTATCACCCTGGAATTCCTGCTGTAAAGCCCGGTACATATCCTCAGATAGTTTCGAAGTAGGCTTCAGTTCATCTTTAGGAAATCCTTTCCCTATCAGGAAATCAATAATGGTATCCTGTCCAACGTTGAACTCTTTAGCTGCTGCTAATAATCTCGGAAGTTTTAATTCTGCCATTCAAAAGTTTTAGTCAATGAGTCAAAAAAAAGTCATAGTAGTCAATCAGGCAGTCGCCTAAAGTCAGAAGCCCCGCCCTGGTTTAGTACAATACCGGAATGACTTCTTTGACTTATATAACTAACCGACTGTTCATTATTCTTTTTCAAATTCTTCTTTCAATACTTTTCTGACCTCAGCAATTGTTTC
>CAYPBW010000030.1:19836-21198 GCA_964409055.1 uncultured Chitinophaga sp.
ATTATTCTTTTTCAAATTCTTCTTTCAATACTTTTCTGACCTCAGCAATTGTTTCTTTTTCAAGGTCAGTTCTTCTTTCCAGTTCTTCAGCTGTCAGATCCAGTACACTGCGGGCTGTATCACAACCTACCCGCTTCAATTCATCAATAACCCATGTTTCTATTTCATCGCTGAATTCATCCAGGTCAATATCAAATCCTTCTTCCTCACCTTCGTTATCACGGTAAACATCGAGTTCGTAACCTGTCAGTTCGGAAGCAAGTTTAATGTTTACACCTCTTCTGCCAATAGCCAGCGAAACCTGGTCAGGCTTCAGGTACACATTAGCATGCTTGTTTTCATTATCCAGCTCCATACTGGTGATGCGGGCAGGAGTTAATGAACGCTGTATCAGCAACTGAATATTACTGGTCCAGTTGATTACATCAATATTCTCGTTCTTCAATTCCCTGACGATCCCATGAATACGGCTTCCCTTCATACCCACACAGGCACCAACGGGGTCAATGCGGTCATCATAAGATTCTACTGCTACCTTGGCCCTTTCTCCCGGATCTCTTACAATCTTTTTGATAACAATCAGCCCATCAAATATTTCCGGTACTTCAATTTCGAGCAATTTAGCAAGAAAATCAGGGGAAGTACGGGAAAGTATAATCACCGGATTATTATTTTTCATGTCTACTTTCTTCACCACGGCCCTGATAGATTCGCCCTTCTTGAAATAGTCCTGTGGAATCTGCTCACTCTTGGGTAGTATCAATTCATTTCCTTCTTCATCCAACAGTAATATTTCTTTCTTCCAAACCTGGTATACTTCTGCGCTGATAATCTCTCCGATCCTGTCGCCATATTTTTTCGCCAGTACGTTTTTCTTCAGATCGCTGATACGGCTGGCCAGGGTTTGCTTGGCAGCCAGGATAGCCCTGCGGCCAAAATCAAGCAGGTCAATTTCTTCATACAGTTCCTCTCCTACTTCAAAGTCAGGCTCGATTTTCACCGCATCTGCGTAGGCAATTTGTGCCAGCGGGTCTTCTACCTGACCATCTTCCACAATCATCCGGCGGCGGATAATCTCCAGGTCACCTTTTTCAGCATTTACGATCACATCAAAATTGTCATCGCTGCCATATTTTTTACGAAGCAGTGTTTTGAAAACGTCTTCCACCACCTTCATCATGGTAGGACGGTCAATATTTTCGGCTTCTTTAAAGTCCTGGAACGCCTCAATCAGGTTGATACTTGCCATAGCAAAACAATTTTCGATTTTTGACTGCAGATTTCAGATTTATTGTTTGCAACAAACCCGCAATCAGAATTTGATTAGAATTTTAGTTGATTTTATATGCTCAAAAGGAATGG
>CAYPBW010000031.1:0-10554 GCA_964409055.1 uncultured Chitinophaga sp.
TTAAGAACGCCATACTGGATAAAAATGTAAGGATAGGCAATGATGTCCGCATCAATGGTGGTATACACCTGGAAAATACAGATCATCCGTTGTATGCTGTGAAAGATGGAATTGTGGTTGTGAAAAAAGGAGCGATTATACCCAACGGGTTTGTGTTATAAAAAACCTCACTGCCCGGTATTTTTAAAAGTACACATTATGTGTACTTTTTACATATTATACCTATCTTTCGGAATACTCTGATTAATAAATAATGATTGCTTATGTCAGTTGTGCTAAAAAGCAGTAAACCCCGGTTAACATTTTTCCAGATAATAAATATGAGTGTAGGATTCTTTGGAATCCAGTTTGCATTTGGTCTTCAGAACGCAAACGTCAGCCGTATATTTCAAACCCTTGGTGCCAGGATAGAAGAGATCCCTATTTTATGGATAGCCGCACCACTTACCGGATTGATCATTCAGCCGATTATCGGCCACATGAGCGATAAAACATGGTTGGGAAAACTTGGCAGGCGAAGGCCTTACTTCATGGCAGGGGCCATATTTGCTTCATTGGCCTTATTTGTTTTCCCCAGTGTTACTGCCTTATGGATGGCTGCCGTGATGTTATGGTTGTTAGATGCTTCAATTAATATTTCAATGGAGCCTTTTCGTGCCTTTGTAGGAGATATGTTACCTGATTCGCAGCGCACAACAGGTTTCGCCATGCAAAGTTTTTTTATTGGCGTGGGTGCCGTCATTTCCTCTTTGTTACCTTTTTTGCTGACTGAACTGGGAGTGGCCAACGAAGCAGCACCGGGAGTAATACCCGATTCTGTCAGGATTTCTTTTATTATTGGTGCAGTTATCTACATGGTGGCCATCTCATATACTGTTTTTACAACAAAAGAATATTCTCCCGAGGAGCTAAAGTCGTTTGGAGAAATTGAAGACACCGATCATCTTGTTCAGATTAAAACACCTGCCAGTTCCTTTTCCAAAAAGGGGATACTATGGTTTATCATCGGGGCTGTATTGACTGCTGCCATTTACTTCTATAATACGACAGCAGCAAATAAACTGGAGAAAGAACTCTATGTGCTGACCGGTGGTATCACGGCGTTTGGATTATTTCAACTGCTGGCCTGGGTATTACAAAAAAAGAACATCAGTAACGGATTTGTTGAAGTAATGGATGATCTTAATTTTTTGCCGGATACAATGAAAAAACTGGCCGTAGTGCAGTTCTTTTCCTGGTTTGCTCTTTTTGCCATGTGGATTTATACCACACCTGCATTAGCGCAGCATATAGCAGGCACTACAGACACAACTTCAAAGGCCTATAATGATATGGGTAACTGGGTTGGCGTTCTTTTTGCCTGGTACAATGGTTTTGCGGCCATCTTTGCTTTTTTACTTCCAATTTTAGCGAAGAAATTTTCAAGGCCCGGTGCACATATGATTGCATTGATCGCCGGGGGTGCCGGGTTGATCTCTTTTTATCTTTTTAAAGATGAAAACCTGCTTATTATCAGTATGGGAGGAGTAGGTCTTGCCTGGTGCAGTATATTGGCTATGCCTTATTCTATGTTGACAAAAGCATTACCAGCAAACAAGATGGGGGTTTATATGGGGATCTTTAATTTCTTTATAGTCATCCCACAAATACTGGCTGCTACTTTGCTGGGAATTTTCACCAAGCATATTTTTAATGGCAACGCCATCATGACTATTGTGCTTGGCGGTTGTTCTATGATATTGGCGGCAGTTCTTACGTTACGTATAAAAGATAAATAGTTTTCTATGAAAAGATTACTTCTTTTACTGAGCCTGTCAGTTTTTACAAGCTCATATGCAACTGATGTATATCCCACCCATTGGTTTACCGGCATGAAAAATCCCAACCTTCAGTTGATGATCCATCGTGACAGGGTGGCTATGGAAAAGATCACTATGCTGCCCTATGCAGGAGTGAAAATGGTAAAGCAATCGAAAACAGAGAACCCGAATTATCTTTTTATCGATTTACAGATAAGTGCTTCTGCTAAACCCGGCAAGATCAAATTCCGAATCGATAACCTGCAAAGCCCGGAAGCTGTTTCCTATAAAATGGTGGAATTCGAATTAAAACCCCGCAGCAGGGATAACGGAAAGACAAGAATAAAAGGAGTTAATGCAACCGATTTTATTTACCTGCTGATGCCTGACCGCTTTGCCAATGGTGATACCCGTAATGATGTAATGGATGAATACCGGGATAAGGTTTGTGACCGCAAAGACAAGTTCTCCCGTCACGGGGGCGACTTTAAAGGAATTGAAGATAAACTGGATTATCTGGATCAGTTGGGCGTTACCACTTTATGGCTGACACCTGTGATAGAAAATGACATGCCGAAAATGCAGGAGTGGGGCAATCAGGTGGCGGGCTATCATGGCTACTGGTTTACCGATCACTATGCCATTGATAAACGCTTTGGTGGCAATGAAGGATATAAAAAATTCTGCAGTACTCTTCATGTGAGGGGCATGAAAGTGATACAGGATGCCGTGTACAATCATGTGGGCAATCATCACTGGTTTGCCCTTGATCCCCCGATGAAGAGCTGGTTCAATACTTCGCAGGGAGATAAGGGGCCCAATCACCGGGAAGAAGTTTTCTATGACCCTTATGCTTCAGGTCACGATAAAACACAAATGCTGGAAGGCTGGTTTGTACCGCACCTGCCGGACCTGAACCAGCGAAATCCTTATGTAGCCAATTTTCTGATTCAGCATGCGATATGGACCACCGAGGAATATGGTATTGACGGCTGGCGGGTAGATACTTATAAATATTGTGATGAGCAGTTTATGAATAATGTAAATGCGGCTCTCGAAAGAGAATTTCCAACCGTTACCATATTTGGTGAGTCGTGGGTAAACAGCACTGTGGCCAATGCCTATTTTACCCAAAATAATATGGCTGCCCCTTTTAAACATAATGCAAGGGGCATGCTGGATTTTCAAACCTGTTTTGCCATGCTGGCCGGAATGAATGAACCGTTTGGATGGCAAAACGGTACAGCAAAGATTTATACCACACTGACACAGGATGTTCTTTACAGGAACCCGCTGAATAACTGTACATTCCTCGACAACCATGATATGGACAGGGTATTTTCAACAGTGAACGAGGATTGGAAGAAACTGAAGATGGGAATCAACTGGCTGCTTACAATAAGAGGTATTCCGCAATTGTATTACGGAACGGAGGTACTGATGAAAAACAAAAAAGAAGGATCCGATGCACCGGTGCGGGAAGATTTTCCCGGCGGATGGCCGGATGACAAACCAAAAGATAACCGGTTTACCCAGGAGGGCAGGAGCGAGAAACAGAATGAGGCTTATAATTATATCAGTGCCCTGGCTAATTTCAGGAAATCATCATCAGCGCTGACTACCGGTAAAACGATGCAGTTTGTTCCCAAAGACAATCTCTACGTTTATTTTCGCTACGATAACAGGCAAACAGTAATGGTAATTACCAATACTGGTGATAAAGCAATAAAACCCGACTGGAAACCATTTAGTGAACGGATGAATGGTTTTACGCAGGCAAGAAATGTGATCACCAACAAGAGCCAGCCCCTGGAAGGGCTGGAGATCAATGCCGGGGAAAGTCTTGTGCTGGAATTAACCAGGTAATTACAGGAAGATATTCCAGATGGCCTGCTGACCCCAGTTGCCCCAGTCGCTGGTTGCTTTCTTTACATTTTCCTGCAGTTCTGTGGCTTTTTTCTTTTTGCCCTTTTGCGGAGCTTTGATGATGCCGGTATTAACACCGCTTACCTGTAATTTGGTAGCGATCCAGCTGGTGTACATACGGGGTATCGTAATACCCAGTATCATTCCAGGTAGACCATGAATGCCCATCGGTCCACCATTAACGGTTATTTCATCGGTATAAAAGGCGAAAACATACACACTGTCAAAAATCTTACCGGTCGCCTTGCGGCAGTTGAAACCGGCAATTTCTCTCGTTTCATTGGGTGATAGTTTCCAGTCTATTTTCATCAAAGAATCGCTCAGCAGGTAAGTATCATCAAACACAAATTTCTGGTGGGTGAAAGTGCCGGCAGCATAATCACTGAACCAGGTATTTTCTTCATCATTGCCGCCTCCGAATGGTATTTTGGTTTTTTCATCCTGTCTTTCGTATTTGTAAAGACCTTTGTTATTACTAAAGGTGAAGGAATAATATTTAGTAGAAAACTGCGGTAGCTTATCCTTGAACATTTCAGCCCAAATGCCGTCGCCAAATGTTTTGTGGTTATTGGTTCTTACTTCAAATTCAATCATCCCCGTACTGATAAACTGCTGTGCATACAGCTTCATAGTAAAGAACAACGATAATAGTAATACTGTCTTCTTCATACGATAAATTTTAAAATCCTGTTGCTGGTTTACCGTTTTTAGAAATATTCCAGGTCAGTGTCAGCAGCCAAAACCTTCGTAAGGTGGTATAATAGTTTTCGGTAAAACTGAAACTGCTGAAGTTTCGCTGGTAACCCCTGTTCTGGTTCAGGATATCATATAATCCCAGTGACATTTCAAATGCATTTTCCTTGAAGAACCGTTTGGTCAGGCTGGCATTCCAGGTAGTAAAATTGTTGTTCTGTGTAAACCGCGGATCTTTTTGCCGGATTTGCGTATTGGCATTGGTGCTTATCTCAAACTTTTTTGGCAGCATGACCCGTGCATTGGCCCATCCTTCAAGCTGCCAGAAACTGGCATTGGCTGCGGCATTCACACTGGCTTTTGACTGGTTAAGTGTAAAAGAAGGACTGATATAAAAATCAAATTTGTTTTCTACGTATTTGCTGATGTTCAGCCGTATGCCATAGTTGGTAGTAGTAGTAATATTTTTTACGTTATTGATGTACTCGATATTGCGGTAGGCATTGGCCGTAGGACCAAAACCAAGACGAAGTTTGCTTTTGGTGATCTTGAACCCGTAATCTCCGTAAAAACTCAGGCTATAAATACCGTTTGTGTTGACAGTCTGGTAGGTTCTTTTGCCAACACTGTCCACGGTGCTGGATTGTACAAATGCATTCTGGGTAAAGTTAAAACCAATGCTTGTCCACAAATTTTTTTCTTTAAGCACATTGTATGAATTGTAGCCGGTATTGAAACTATGCTGGAATGATTGTTTCAGGCCCGGGTTGCCAATATAAATATTCAGCGGGTCGGTGTTTACCCGGATTGGCTGCAACTGTTCAAGCGTAGGCGCATTGGTAGAACCATTATAGTTGAAACGGAAGTTCTGGCTGGGTTTGAATTTGTATAAATAGGAGACCCTTGGGAAGAAATTGGTAAAATGATAGTTGGTCCTGGTTCCTTCTGTCAGGTTTTTTTGAATGAAATTGCTGAAGCCCACCGATGCACCAAATGAATAATTGTATTTTTTCTTATTCACCCTGAAGTTGAGCCCCGGTGTATTCACCAGCCGGTCAAAAACAAAAGCATTGCTCAGGGTGTCTATCACATCTTCATATTTACCATTACTGCTCTTGCGGTTGGTAATACGGTCATTGTTATTATGGTTATAGGCCAGTGAATAACTCAGTTCCAGGTAAAAATCTTTGGCCAGCGGTTCGGTATAAGCAATCTTGGTGCTGATACTTTTTCCTTCACTGTTACGCAGGTTCTGCTGGTCGGTAGTGTCTATAAAACTCAGCAGACCTTTATCGTAGTAACGGTTGAGGGCATACAGTAGTCCGTCACTGTTAGTCTTGTTCCAGGAAAAATCAGTATTGATAGAAATCGTTCTGGAGAGTTTTTTGAATTTATGCTTCCAGAGCAGGCTGGAGGTAAGACTGTTGTTTTCTGTTTTATTATTACTGATCCGGCTGCTGTTATTGATCGTATCCAGGCTCTCTGCTAAAGCTTCTGAATAGAAATCGGCTGTACTTCGGGTATCCCGCTTGTTGGCACGGGTTGTCCATTTAATGGAGTTGGCAGAATCGATATTGAAATCCATGGTCAGGTTGAACGCATGCTTCACAGATGAATTGAAGTTCCGGCTGATACTATTGGAAAACCAGCTGCTGTCAGGCAAAAATGTCCGGGAGAAAGTAGAGTTTTCCATCGGGGCATTTACCTTATTGAATTTATAGCCGGAGTTGAAACTCTGTTTATCATCTTTTCCAAACTTGTTGCTGTAGTGCAGGCCACCACTCCAGTTTTGGGGAATACCATTACGTCCTCCCCAGTAGTTATCGTCCCCGTCATTGGTAACACTGATCCACATACCGCCATCTTCTGTAATACCCGAAGTCATATTATCAGCGCCGCCGCCATAATTCTGGGCATCCTGCCAGTCAAGATTGGTTTGACCGGTATTGCTCATGATGCCGTATGCAGCCATTTTCCGTTTATTCTTGAACGCATTGATCATGGCGGCATTATTGTATTTATCCTTTAGTCCGCCGCCTGCTTCAATCTTGCCGAAGTAGCCTTTTTTCTGCTTCATCTTCAGGTTGATGGTCTTGTCCTTTATGCCATCATCGATACCGGTAAATTCAGCCTGGTCACTTTTTTTATCAAAAACTTCTACTTCTTTAACGGCATCAGCCCGCAGATTTTTGGTAGCAATGCCGGGATCGCTGCCAAAGAACTCCTCACCGTCTACCAGTACCTTGGTTACCCGTTCACCCATGGCCGTTATTTTACCGTCTTTATCCACCTGTATGCCCGGCAACCTGCGAAGCAGTTCTTCTACATTGGCACCTGGTCTTACTTTAAAACTGTCGGCTGTATATACTGTTGTATCACCTTTAATACGGATAGGAGAGCCGGTTTTGATAATGACTTCGGCCAGTAGTTTGCTTTTAGGCGTTACATACAGGTTGCCCAACTGGTTTTCCCCGGATTTTACATCGACCTTGTCAAAATAATCACCCATGTAAGGATGGGTGATCATCAGGATATATTTTCCTTCTTTCAGATCTGTCAGTAAAAAATGACCTCCCTTATCTGCCCTTGTATATTTTACCAGTACAGAATCTGTTTGACGCATCAGGGAGATCACTGCATTTTCCGGATTCTTTTTTTCTACTGAATCGGTAACTGTACCTTTAATAGAAGACTGGGTAAAGGCAATTAATGAGGTAAGTGATAAGGTTAAATAAAGCAGGGCTTTTTTCATAGCCGGTCTATGGTTTTGATGTTGGTTGGCTGGCCGGCAGGCACAGCAACTGCGAAGCTATTTTTAGTTAACCATATAAACCGAACCGCTTATATAATTTTACGTTAAAGGAAATATGACAATAAAAAGGAATAAATCGCCTAAGCCGAATATGGAGGTGCCTGTAAACAAACAGGTAAGCAATAAATACGAGGAGTCAAATTTTATTGATACATCAAAACCGGTATGGAATTATTCTTTATTATCAGATGAAGATGTGGCCAATTACCAGGCCGGCACCCATTACCAGTTATACAAACAGTTTGGATCTCATCCTATACAGGTAAATGATATATGGGGTATTTATTTCTGTGTGTGGGCGCCTAATGCTACATCTGTTTCAGTAAAAGGTCATTTCAATAACTGGAAAGATCATGAATACGAACTGAATCCCCGTTGGGATAAAAGTGGTATCTGGGAAGGGTTCATTCCGCATTTCAAACTGGGAGAAGCTTACAAATACCATATTGTCGGGTATGCCAAAAGAAAATTGGATAAGGGTGATCCCTTCGCCAACTTCTGGGAAAAAAGACCGCATACTGCCAGTATTACCTGGGATATGTATTACGACTGGAAGGATGAAGAATGGATGAAGAACAGGAAGAAACACAATTCGCTGAATGCGCCCTGGAGTGTGTATGAAGTGCACCTGGCCAGCTGGCAAAGACCCGATAAAAATGATGAAGAGAGTTACAACACATATGATGAGCTGAGGGAACGACTGGTGCCATATGTAAAAGAAACCGGCTTCACTCATGTAGAGTTCATGCCGGTGATGGAACATCCTTTTGACGGAAGCTGGGGCTACCAGTGTACCGGTTTTTTTGCTGCTACTTCAAGGTTTGGTGACCCGCAGGGACTGATGCGTTTGATTGATGCATTTCACCAGGAAGGTATCGGGGTTATCCTCGACTGGGTGCCTTCACATTTTCCATACGATGCACATGGGCTGTTCATGTTTGACGGGACACATACCTATGAATATGCCGATATGCGAAAAGGTTTTCACCCGGACTGGAACAGCTATATTTTTAATTACAAAAGGGGAGAGGTCAAATCATTTTTGATCAGCAGTGCCCGGTATTGGTTTGATCTTTTTCATATTGATGGCATAAGGGTGGATGCTGTAAGCTCTATGCTAAAACTTAATTATTCCAGGGAACATGGACAATGGGAGCCCAATGAATTTGGCGGAGACGGTAACCTGGAAGCCATTGCTTTTATAAAAGACCTGAATGAAACAATCTTCCGTGATTTTCCGGATGTACAAACCATTGCCGAGGAAGCTACCGACTGGCCCGGTGTATCAAAACCCACATGGCAGGATGGACTGGGCTTTGGTATGAAATGGATGATGGGCTGGATGCATGATACACTGGATTATTTCAAAATAGACCCGGTATTCCGCCAGTTTCATCAAAATAAATTCTCCTTCAGCATGATGTACTATTATGATGAAAATTTTATGCTGCCGCTCAGTCATGATGAAGTGGTACATGGCAAAAGCCCGATGATCTACAAAGTGCCGGGTGATGAGTGGCAGAAGTTTGCCAACCTGCGTTTGCTCTATACCTATATGTGGACACACCCGGGCGCCAAACTGCTTTTCATGGGCAATGAATTCGGGCAAACCAGCGAATGGAACTACAAATCCGAATTGCAATGGGAGTTGTTACAATACGACTGTCACCGCTTACTCAAGCAATGTGTGGGCGATCTGAACGAACTTCTAAAGAACGAGCCGGCCATGCATGTCAACCAGTTCAATATTGATGGATTTGAATGGGTGGACCTGAACCACCGGGCAGAATCGGTCATAGTGTACAAACGAAAAGGCAAGAAAAAGGGAGATGACCTGCTGGTTATTCTGAATATGACTCCCGTAGTGCGCCATGACTGGCAGATAGAAGTAAGCGGAAAGCCTTATCAGGCTGAAATTTTCAATAGTGACCAAACAATATACTGGGGCACAGGCGACGTTTATAACCCTGATGTAAGGTGTGAGCTTATTGACAAGAATCAAAAAAAGTACAGGGTTACCGTAAATTTACCAGCCCTGGCGGGAATCATTCTGAAATAGTACTATTTTGGAATGGTTTTGGCTGATTATGACCCGGTTCTGCTTTGATTTATCACAGGCAAAAATTACCTTGCATGAGTAGCGTATTTAAATCCAATCCAAAAAAAGCCCTATGATACGTCCAATCTTCACCATCTGTTGCATGCTGGCTATGGCCACTGCATGGTCACAGACTTCCGTTACTTCCATCAATCTTATTAGCGTTGACAGTGCCGACTTTTTCCTGCAAAAAGGATTGACGGAGAAGCAAAACGGCAGACGCCTCGAATCACTTAAAAATTTTGAGAAAGCAGCCAAATACGATGGCAACAGCAAAGCCATTGTGGCGGAACTGGCCTCTGCTTACTTTGACCTGCGCCGCTACGGACAGGCAAGGGATATGTACAAAAAGCTGGTGGAACTGGGCGACCAGTCTGCCGCTAATTACAAGCAGTTGTTACAGCTTTCGTTTCAGTTAAAGCAAAATGAAGATGTGTTATTCTACGCAGACAAACTGAAAGCTGCTGATCCTTCAGAAAAAGTGTTGTACTACGTAGGTAAGGCACATTATGATATGGATAATTATGGTGATGCCATTAAATACCTTACCATGGCAGCCAAAGAAGAACCGGAAAAAGCAGAGATACCTTATATGATCGGTCACAGCTATGCTGATATGACCAATTACAAACTGGCTGTTCCTCATTTTCAAAAAGCCATAGAACTGGATCCCACAAAAAATTACTGGATGTACGAATTGGGGCTTATCTGCTATGCCATGCATGATGATAAGAATGCCCTCAAGTATATCCTGATGGCCGGTGAAAAGGGATATAAAAAAGACAACGATTATTTCGAGAACCTGGGAATTGCCTACCTGAATATTGGCGATCTTGACCAGGGTGTAGCTATGCTGAACGAGATACTCAAAAGAAAGCCCAGCGATTTAAATATTCTCAATATGGTGGCGGAAGCTTATTATTATAAGGGAAAGTTTGACCAGGCCATTGAATATTGGGATAAAGTACTTGAATACGATAAAACCAGTGCCTCTTCCTTGTATATGATCGGTATGGCTTACCAGAAAAAAGGCGGTAAAGAGAATACAGAAAAAGGAATCCGTCTTTGTGATAAAGCCATCGAAATGGATCCTGCCCTGGCCAGCCTGAAGCAGAAGAAGATGATGATGGGAATGTAACGGAGTCGGAGCTTGTAGTCTATGGTCCTGGGTCAATAGTAAGATGCAAATAAATTGAAAGAGCTTTCAAATGATGAAAGCTCTTTTT
>CAYPBW010000031.1:10654-20415 GCA_964409055.1 uncultured Chitinophaga sp.
ATCTGCAAACGGAGTTGCTTCTTCTCTTCCGATTCGGCATTCATCACAGAATGTTCGGTGTAGAAAGTATTGAAAGCTTTGGCCAGGTTGAATACATAGATGGCAATCACAGAAGGATTATGCTCAGCCACTGCCTGCTCCAGTATAGTGGGATACTGCTCCAACATGATCACAAGGTCTTTCTCCAGCTTCAACAGGCTGGTTGCTTGTACCTTGTCGCTTGTGCCTTGTGCCTTTCTTAGCACAGACTTAATCCTTGCATGGGTATACTGCACAAAAGGCCCGGTGAAACCGTGAAAGTCGATAGACTCTTCCGGGTTGAAGATCATTTTCTTTTTCGGGTCTACCCTCAGCAGGAAGAACTTCAATGCTCCCAATGCTATGGTATCATAGAGCTCTTTCAGTTCTGCATCCGTAAAGTCTTTTACCTTACCCAGTTCTTCTGTCTTTTGCTTCGCAACATTCACCATTTCATCAACCATATCATCTGCATCCACTACCGTTCCTTCCCGGCTCTTCATTCTGCCGGTAGGCAGTTCCACCATCCCGTAGCTTAAATGATATACGCCTTCTGCATAGGGCTTTCCTAATTTCTGCAATATCAGTTTCAGCACTTTCATGTGGTAGTTCTGTTCGTCTGCGATCACATAAATGCTCTGGTCGTACCGGAATTCATCATATTTCTGTTGAGCCAGCCCGATATCCTGTGTTATATAAACGGATGTTCCGTCTTTACGCAACACCAGCTTTTCATCCAGTCCATCGGCAGTCAGGTCAATCCACACACTGCCGTCATCTTTTTTATAGAAAACTCCTTTCTGCAATCCTTCCTCTACAAATTGTTTGCCCAGCAGGTAGGTATCACTTTCATAATACATTTTCTGGAAATCACTCCCGATGCGTTTGTAGGTCACATCAAATCCCTCGTACACCCAGCTGTTCATCATTTTCCAGAGTTCGATCACTTCCGGTTTTCCTGCTTCCCAGTCCTGCAGCATCTGCTGCGTTTCTTTCATTAGGGGGGCTTCTTTTTCTGCAGTGGCCTTATCTATCCCTTCACTGATCAGCTGATCCACCTCGGCTTTGTAAGCATCATTGAATTTCACATAATACTCACCTACAAAATGATCCCCTTTTACACCGGTACTTTGCGGGGTGGCGCCATTGGCAAATTTTTGCCAGGCGATCATGCTCTTGCAGATATGAATACCCCTGTCGTTTACAATACAACTCTTGATGATCTCGTAACCGCTTACTTTCAGGATCTGTGCCACACTCCAGCCCAGAAAATTATTCCGCAGGTGGCCCAGGTGCAAAGGTTTGTTGGTGTTGGGAGAGGAGTATTCCACCATCACTTTCTGCCCGTTGGAAGGTTTAGAACCAAACCGGGGCTGGTTATAATTTGATTGAAGAAAACTGATCCAGTAGCTGTCCGCAACGGTGAGGTTTAAAAAACCTTTGATCACATTGTACCTGGTGTACAAAGCCGGGTGGGCTTTTACCAGGGCATCGCCAATTTCTTTGCCCAGTTGTTCGGGAGATTTCTTCAATGACTTGACAAATGAAAACAACACCAGGGTATAATCGCCTTCAAATTCCGGCTTCGTGGAGTTGATGGTCAGTTCTGATTCGGTAGTTTCAATGCCATACAGTTCTTTCAGCACAGCAGCCACTTTCACTTTTATTTCCGGTACAATACTCATCCGTTTTGTGTTTAGCCGGCAAATTTACGAAACCGGTTAAGGAACTTGGAATTTGTTATTTGGAATTTGGTATTTTGCCTGCTCATGCGACGCCACATACATAGTGCCCGGGACTTTATGTTGCCCATCATCGATTTCTTTTATCCACCCTTTAAAAGACTGATGAACATTCAGACCTTTCGTTACCTGGCATCTGGTGGCGGTAATACAGTGCTGGGCTTGCTGGTGTATTATATCAGCTACAAGTTTATCTTCTTTGAAAAAACCTTTGATTTTGGCTTCTATGCGTTCAAAGGCCATATTGCGGCACTGATCTCTTCTTTCTGTGTCACTTTTCCGGTCGGTTTCTTTATGGCCAAATATGTTGTCTTCAGTGATTCCAATATGCGGGGAAGGGTGCAGTTGTTCCGTTACCTGATGGTTTGCCTCTTCAACCTGGCCCTGAATTATATCTTACTGAAAATACTGGTGGAAAGATTCCGCATCTACCCGGTAATGGCGCAAATCATTACGATCACCATTGTGATTATTTTCAGTTATGTGGCACAAAGGAATTTTTCTTTCCGGGTGGATGCCAATGAAGAAGAAGAAACTACAGGCTGAATTGGATGGACTCCACTTTTACCGATAATTCACCGCTGCAATTGCTGCGGATCACCAAATGTTCCTGCATGGGATAAATGCCGATCAGTTGGATGTCTTTGATATTTCCATAGCTGCGCACCCCGCTGACCAGTTCCCGGTTCAGTTGTTCATTGAGAGTGACTTTGGCAGTATCAATATAACCGCCCAGTTCAAACCGGGTATTCTTTGCTATTTCTTTGGTGATCTTTTTATCAAACAGCCAGTCGGCAGAACCCAACAAGATATTTTTGGACTTGATATCAAAATCAATGTCTGCTACCTCAATCACTCTTTTCTCTTTATCATAAACCGGTTTGCCCGTTAAATAGATCACCCCGGTATTGGTGCCGGAGAAATTCACCTTGATTACCATTTTATCAAAACCGCCGCCATAAACTTTGCAGCTGTCGATAACAAAATGTTTTTTGATAAATGCTTTTTTAAAATCAAACTGTTTGCCGGCCAGGTTCTGGTTCATGATCATACTGAGTGAATCATAATTTAGTTGGGCATCCAGGAAAATGGAGAAGCCGCCCTGCCTTCCAAAGCCCGACATATTGGGAATAGCTGTTATCTTCTCTGCCGGTTTTTCAAAACCGATCACCGGTTTGGCAGTAAGACCGAGATAGATATTCAGAGAATCTTTATTGACAAAAAGATTATTGATGCGCAGTTTTTGCGGGTTGATCTGCAGCCAGCCCAAACCATAGAGGCTGTACACTTTGTTCAGTTCATTCCATACCTGCTGGAAACGGGATTTAAGGTCAACCGTTCCATAGTTTTTATCCAGGTCTTTCTTCGCTGCATCTAATTCGGCAGTCAGTCCCTTCATTACTTGTTGGGTGATATCTTGTCCCCAGAAACAGACCTCGCATTTATCCAATGCTTCCGGTTCGTTTCTCTTCACCGCCAGTTTGATCTTAAAATCTGGCTGCACATTCACGGTATTGGTAAAAGACACATTCACTCTTCGTTCGGGTTCACTGAAACCGCATTTGCAGGCCGGTGTCCACGGGGAGATCACAGCGCCTCTCACACAAACCCGGGTGGAACCCACAATTTTGTAGTAACCGGTAAAACCCAGCGACATACTGTTGCCTGATCCGTTAATTCGTAACGGGCTGCGGCGAAAGGAATACTTGTAACGGATATCGCAGCTTTCCTGCACCCAGCCCTCCGGGTAACCGGGAGAAGTGAAGAGTGTGTCTACACTTTTCTCCGCCATGGCATAAAGCGGCTTCAGGTTTACCTGTATGGGTATATTGATCTCGGAAACAGGTAAGGAGTCCAGCTTAAAATGGCCCGGCGACAGATCCGGGTTGGCCGGGTTTATTTTCTGTGAGTAGGAGATAAGGGCACAGAGTAAACAGGATAAAACAAAAATTCCTTTTCGGTTCATTCGGTGAATTGACATTCAAAAATAGCCAAAGAAAGGAAAAGGAATTGTGAAGATTGGGCTAAGAGTTTGAAAGAGAAAAAACAGTAAAGAAAGGTATATGGTAACAAAATCTCGTTATGCTCCTTTAAACTATTTGTATAGTAATTTCTTTCTGCAGATACTCGTTTCTTCCATACCGATATACTGCCCGTAATTCGGAATTACAGCGTAGCCCTGTCTTTGATACAATTTCGAAGCTTCCGGCTGTTTGTTTCCGTGTTCCAGTACCATGGCTGTGTAGCCCAGTTCGGCCGCCCATTTTTCCAGTTCCGTCAATACAGCCCTGCCAATACCTCTGCCTCTTGCATCTTCCCGGGCAAACATTCTCTTTACTTCAGCAGCTTGCTCATCAAATTTTTTAAAACAACCACAACCCACTGGTTCATCATTTAGATATGCGATCACAACGTTGGGAATATTATCAATCTGGTTGAATTGGTTATAGAATACCTGCAGTTCGCCATAGCGGTCAAGCAAATCCTTATTAAGCTGATCCACCAGCCAATGAAAATCTTTGTCGTTACTGTCTGTCCTTTTCAACGTTAACATAAACCCTTAAACTTTAAACCTTAAACTTTCACAAATTCCTCGGGTTCTTCCACTGTTTTCCCAACCGCTCTATCGTTCCCTTCACTCTTTCTGCCCTGGTTTCCTCTCTTTTCGCCGTTACAATCCATTCGATATATTCTTTCTTGTTGGTAAAAGAAAGTGTTTCAAAATAAGCCGCTTCTTTTTTATTTTTTTTCAATGCAGCTGCCATATCATCCGGCAGTTTCACTTCTTTGGTTTTCGGGTTCACCCATTTAAAAATTTCCCGTTCCGGTTTGCCTTTCGCTTCTTTCTTTTTATCCGCTTCGGTTTTGGCCCGGAAACCAAACACACTCCAGGTATCATTAAAAGAAATCAGGTTGATCCAGGTGAGTTTGTCGCTTTCTGCCAATAAACATTCCCAGCCCTTATCCCTCGTCAGGTCAGTTTGTAATTTGGAACTTACTTTCGGATAATAGACCCAAATGGTTACTTCCGGTTTGACCAGTTTCATCACCTTACTCATTTCTTTTTCCAACTGTGCTTTATTAAGCACAAACCAATGCACCTGGTGATAGGTTTTTCCGGTATCGGTTATTTTTACCCCGGCAGGCAAAGCACCTAATCCTTTTTTAAAATCAGCTGGTGCATGCAGTGTCAGCAGGGTGTACCCGGGTTTGATGCGCAGTTTGTCGGCAATAGAAGTGGCCATAAAAAAAAATTAGTTACCAATATAAATAAAAGGCGCCCAATAATAAGGCTTTCGGTATTCTTCACCCATCTTTCCGTCCAGGAAAGCTTGCTTTACTTTTTGAACGGCATCTTTGAAGGATAATTTTTCTTTGTTCACCAGCTTATACACTTCCTGCATAAACAAGCTGGTGCTTTTGTCGGCCACACTCCACAACGAAACAACCAGTGAATTGGCACCGGCTACCAAAAAAGAAGAAGACAGGCCTTGCACCCCTTCACCCTGCATCAGCATTCCCTTACCAGTCTGGCAGGCAGACAATACCACCAATTGTGCCGGTATTTTCATTTTTTCAATCTCATCGGCCGTAAGATAACCATCGTCTTTTCTTTTACCGGGCAGTTGGTTTAATACAACGGAGGAAAGCCCCGGCTTATCATCAATCACATGGCCATGAGTGGCAAAATGTACCAGGGCATATTTTTCAGCGCTTCCCGGGAACAGTGTTTTGATTTTTTCTTCTGTACAATTATTACCGGCAAGTAATAAAGCCTGCGGATAATATTTTTTGATGGAGTCAATTTCCGTTTTTGTTTCCGGCAATACACTCCACTGGTGGGCTTCAGCAGCACGGTAAACAGGTCTTGCCCCTTGTTGCAGGTCATTTTCCGTAAGTTCCTGGTAAACCGGGTTACCAATAATGGCTGCCTTTGTTCCTTTATACCCGGCCTGACGATTGGCCAGGAAGGCGGCCACCTTTACAGAAGGCAGGTAGGAAACAGTGTACTGTTCAATAAGATGCCTGCCATTTTCATTGGGTAAAATTTCAAATGGAACAAAAGACAATTGCCCGTCAGGAATAATGATAACTTTTTTCTTGCCGGCCAGTTGCTTTTCGAATGGTTTGATCAGTGACTGGTAAAAAGCAGAACCGATGGCCATGGCATTTTGCGTATGGGAAATTTTTGCTGCCGCTTCTTCCAGTTTTAATCCTCTTGCCGGGTCTGATGCTTTGGCAAGCTCGAGTTGCATGTAGATGGCAAAAATCAAAAGTGGTTTTTTGAGAAACTGGTCTTCCGCATTATTGGAAGAAGAAAGCCATGGCTTCTGGAAATTGGCAAACATGGTGTCAATATGCACCGTTTTGAGAGGGCCGGTTCCGTTGAATACAAAAGCACTGTCAGACAATAGTTTTACATTAGTGGATTGTTTGGTGATTGCCATGATCAGCTTTTCAGACAAACCATCATCAGGATTGGAAAAATAAGTGAGCAGGTACATTTCATCTTCTTTCATTTTCTCCTGCAGTTGGGCAAGACTTACTTTTTCTCCTGTTTTTCCACCCATTTTCTCCAGCAGTACCAGTGATCTTGATTCTTCCAGTGCATCAAAAACACCGGTATGATTACCTGCCTGGTAATGGCATAAAGCCAGGTAATTGAACAAACCCGCATTGGCGGAAAGAAATCTCATCTTTTCATCAAAGGGAAGTGTGTTGCGTATAGTGTAAAGTACCCGGGCTGATTGTTCAAAATAATACTTTGCAGAGTCATAGTTTTTCTCCGCATAATAAATAACGCCTGTTTCTTTCAATGCCTGCAGGTAGCGCAATGTCTGGTGATCTTCTTCCGGAATGGATTCCATGGCCAGTAGCTGGTAGGCTTTGGCTTTCGCAAGGTCATTTTTTTTAAAAGCATTTACGGCGAGCTGGTTGTAAAAAGTAGCCAGTTTCTCTTCTTCAACAGAGTTTAATACAATGGTAGTGGCGCATTTCTCCAGGAAATAATTGGCCGAATCGGCTTCGCCTTTGTCCTTGTAATAGTTGCTTAAAAAAAGATAAGGGTCAATGATCTCTTCATACGCATTGTATTTTTCCAGGGCTGGAATTACTTTATCCCTGACAATAGGCAATGCCCTTTCTGTTTCACCATTAATTGTTAGTACGCTGGCCATTGCATCATAGGCGCCGGCTTCCTCTAACCGGTTACCGGCCCGGGAATAATAATAGGCCGAGCCATCAAAATAGTAAAAGGCAGAATCCAGTGAGCGGATGTTCTTATAAATTACACCGATATTGAAATAGATTTTTCCCAGCTCTGCATAATCTTTCATTAAAAAGTTGTAGGAAATGGCTTCTTCGTATTTTTTGAAAGCCGTTTTTACTTCACCCGTATTGTAAATGGTATTACCTAAAGTTGTGAGGTATTTACTGATCCGCTTTGCCCGGAAGGGAGATTGCTTTTTTTCTTCTTCAAGGCCGGCATTAAGAAGTGGTATTATTTCCTTGGTCGTGGTTTTCCCTTTTACATTCTTTTCTTCAAACTCATTGTATAGTTTGTTGGCCTTAGCATATTGCGTAAGGGCAGCATTCATTTTTTCTCTTTCGGCAATCCGTACCGAATCAAAACCGGCGGAAGGAAACAAACTGTGCAGGAAAGCATAATCGGCATCCTGCATTTGCAAATAGTCGTCAAGGCTGGTCGTTAAGGCCATGGCTTCTTCATAAATTGTTGCGGCATCTTTAGCAAGCCCCATCAGGTAAATTGAATGGCCATAATTGATAATTGATGATACCGATGAACGGTTAGCCTGGTAGGCATTCGTACACACAATAACGGCTTTGGTAAACTGCCTGTTCAGCAACAGCAGCCAGCCGTAATTGGTCAGGAAATATTCATCATAGGGATGTTGTTCAACAGCTTTCTGCAGGTAGCGCAGGGCCTTGGTTGTATCTTTCAACTGGTTCCAGGCAATATCAAAACAAGAACCGAGTACCCGTTTGTTCGCCGGTGCAAGCACCAGCATCGAATCCCCGATCCGGAAGATGCTCTCAAAATCTTTGTTTTTATAAGCTGTTATTATTTCTCTTTCCCATGCTTTTAATTGTTGTAGTTTTTCTGGTTGTGAAAATCCGTTTACTGTTAGTATAAAGACAAAGAAAAAACAAAACAGGAGGGTGTGGCAATGAGGTGCAGGGAAAGGACCCGAACAATTTTTCATGACCCGGAAATTTTAAAAAAAGATCTGAAACTGAATGTAAGTTAAAGCAAATCATTTAAGTGTAAAGGCTTTTAGCAAGAACAAAATTGGTTTTCAGTATGAGCAGGGAAAAGCTGAACTTTAGTAGCTAAACTTATTTACTATGAAAATTCCGGTAATACTTTTAGGAAGCATGATTTTCATTTCCGCTGTGGCGGCAGCCCAGCCGACTCCAACAGCAGAAGCGGAAGCTCTTTTTACCAAACTGATGTCGGGTATTAACTCCAAACATGTACAATGGGTAAAAAATACAGCCAGGGAAACAAATGAGAAAAAACTTTCGCCGGAAGATGTAAAAGCAAAGACGCAATCTTATGCCGTTCCTGGTTCTATGAACGGACAGGATATTGAAGCACTTGCTTTTCTTGTCATGATGCAGGCAGCAAAATCCGCACAGGAAGACCTGAAAGCCATCATAGCCAAAGTAAAAGCAGTGAATGAACAAAAAGCAAAACAACGGGAGCTGCTTTCAAAAATGCAGCAGCAACGAACAATGACCGCTATTCAACTGGATTCTTTCAAACTTCTTCAAAACAGGACCCTTGCCCTGCAACAGGGACGTAACGCTGATTCAATCAAATTCGTCCGTTCTTCCGGCCGCAACCAACAGGTTTCCAAAGCAGATATAGATGCCATAAAGGATAAACTCAAATCTGACCTTGATTCCATGAGTGAAATGGGAGAGATGGAAAGCCTCCGCCTGCAGATGGCCATGGACCGGATGAGTAAAATGATGAGTACTATCTCCAACCTCCTGAAAAAGATCAGCAACACCGCAGACGATATCGTCCAAAATTTGAAATAAGCTGGCAGCTAATAGCTTCAGGCTGTAAGCCTTTCCGACTGCCATTTTTTCACTTTCCGCCCCCGCGGCACAATGATTGACAAGCTATAGCGAACTCAAAAATCTAGAATCATGGGAAAAATCATAGGAATAGACTTAGGAACCACCAATAGCTGCGTTTCCGTTATGGAAGGCAACGAGCCGGTGGTGATTGCCAACGACGAGGGACGCCGTACAACCCCGTCTGTAGTGGCTTTTCTGAAGAATGGCGAACGCAAAGTGGGTGATCCGGCCAAACGCCAGGCTATCACCAACCCGCACAATACCATCGCTTCCGTGAAGCGTTTTATGGGCCGCCGCTTCGATGAAGTGGGCGAAGAGATCACCCACTGGAGCTACAAAGTGGTAAAAGGTGACAATAATACCGTTCGTATTGACATAGATGGCAGGCTGTATACCCCGCAGGAAATCAGCGCCATGGTGCTGCAAAAAATGAAAAAAACAGCCGAAGATTACCTCGGCCAGGAAGTGACCGAAGCGGTGATCACAGTACCGGCCTACTTCAACGATGCACAGCGCCAGGCTACCAAGGAAGCCGGGGAGATTGCCGGTCTCACTGTTCGCCGTATTGTGAATGAGCCCACAGCCGCCGCCCTTGCTTACGGTCTGGATAAGGCCAAGCATGACCAGAAGATCGCCGTATTTGACCTCGGTGGCGGTACATTCGATATTTCTGTACTGGAACTGGGTGATGGTGTGTTTGAAGTAAAATCAACCAATGGTGATACCCACCTCGGTGGTGATGACTTCGACAAAGTGATCATGGACTGGCTGGCCAATGAATTCAAAGCTGATGAAGCCATCGACCTGCGCAAAGACCCCATGGCCCTGCAGCGTTTGAAAGAAGCCGCTGAAAAAGCCAAGATCGAATTGTCTTCTTCTTCTGAAACAGAA
>CAYPBW010000032.1:0-19725 GCA_964409055.1 uncultured Chitinophaga sp.
AAGTTGGGCCATATATCATGGATGGTTTTTACTTTATAATGTTCGATCACCATTTCCATACACATCTGGCACCATGCAGGAACGCCGACTATATAACCAATATCCCATTCTTTGGCATGTTCTACAATTTCATGCAGTTTCTGGTTCCAGTCGGACATAGCTGCAATGCGACCCCCGGGTTTGTAGAAGCTCTGAAACCAAAACGGTCTTTTCCTGGCCAGGATACCACTCAGGTCGCCAGCATACCAGCCTGCTTTTCCTTTTTTTAGATCAGTAGCGCCACCAATCATCAGAAAGCCTTTTGTCATTGCTTTCTTATTGGCATCTTCATAGCGCATCAGGCTGAACAACTGTTTTAAATAATTGATGGTATTGCTGCGCAGCATATCCCTTGTTACCGGAATGTACTTGCTGGCTGCTTCAGATGTGCCGGAGCTTAATGCATAATATTTGATCTTGCCGGGCCAGGCAACATCAGGAACGCCATCCAGTGTTTTCTTCCACCACTCTTCATAGATCTTATTATAATCATGGACCGGCACCAGCTCCTGGAATTTTCTTCCGGGATGTTTACTCAATACTGCTTCATCAAAGCGGTATTGCTGTCCAAACTCTGTAAACCTTGCCTTCTTCAATAATTTTTTTAATACCCTTATCTGCTGTCTTCTCGGGTCATTGGGCGGTATTCTTAAAGCTGCCGCCAGGGCCCTGGGTAATTTTATATCAATAATGGTAGCCATTCTGCGCTGTGGTTGGTTGGTATCTGAAGTTACGAATATAAGAAATGGAGCATTGCTGAAAGCTGATTGCCCAGGTTATTCCCCGCCCAGCTTCTTGTACATTTTGCGGATGATCTTAAGGTCTGTGGCCGGTTCATAGTCCCGTGCATACCAATAGTCCATCATTTGCAGGCTTTCTTTTGGTAGTTGCTGAATCGTTGTAGCAGGGATGCCGTTGGAGGCCAGCACTGATGGCTTTAGCGTCGGCAGGTTTTTATCCGGGACAGCATAACCTACCCATGTTTTTTGTGCGAACAATACGTTAAAACAATTAGCCAAAAAAGAACCCGGCTTTTTTACCAAAAAAAGATGAACAGGAAAGGTGATTAGGGCCAGTAATGCCAGGCTTGTATCAATCAGCCTCTTCAATCTCCGGTTATAGGGGTCTGCCAGTTTAAACCCGTTTTCTTTGGTTACGGTTTCTCCTGCTGTGTTACTGGAGCAGCTACCCACAATACTATGACTGCCCTCTGCATGTATTTTGGCGACCGTTCCGCGGGGAAGCTGCTGTATGTATTTAATAATATCAGCAAATGATAATTTTCCTTCGCAAAAAATGATTTCCCGGAAGGGAACCGTTGATGTTAACTGTGTGAGCTTATTAACAGAGCCAAGCGAATGGGTGTCACTGCCGGCAGTATCCACTCTGCCCAACACTCTTTGTTGCAAGCCCGCCGCCTGCAGCAGTTCCATTGTTTGCCGGTATTCATCAGTTGTTCCCGCAATGACAGTAGTGTGGCGTTCTTCTTTTTCCCTATCGCTGTTCAGCACTTCCGTCTTTATCAGCACCCATCGAAGCAGGCTGATTAAAGCAAATGCCAGCAGGGCGCCAAATAAAATGATGGCCCTTGAAAACCGGTAATGCTCTGGTAATAGAGCATAAGCCGCCAATAAAACCAATGTTGCTATCAAAGTGGACCTGACCAGTTCTGAACGTTTATACCACCGGTCGTATAAGCCGGCATAGTAAGCTGATATGAGATAAAAAATGGTAAAGGCAGGAAAAGCGATCCATAATAATTTGTTTTCATAACGTATATCCGTTCTTACATATTCGTTCCAGACATTTTTCATCAGCCAGAATGAAAGCAAGATAAGGCCGGCATCAATCAGGGGAAGCCCCGCCCGCCGGATAAAAGTACCGATTGCCGTAAGCAGGGCCCTGAACCAGATGGCTGATTGAATCAGAAAATTAAAAAGTCCGGCCCTGCTACCTCCGTAATGTTTTTTCACAAAAACACTCATGGCTTTGTAAAACATCCGCACAAAGTTCATACTTCCCTTGCGGGTACTCTCTCCCTTGAAATGAATGATACTGGTTCCGGCAAAATAGTAATTCTTGTAACCGGCCTGCTGAATCCGGTAGCTGAGATCAATATCTTCTCCATACATGAAAAAAGTCTCATCAAAGCAGCCCACCTTATTCAGCACTTCTCTCCTGATCATCATGAAAGCACCGGCCAGTACGTCCACATCATTGTTTTTGTTTTCATCCAGGTGGCCTAAATGATAGCGGGCAAAGGTGCGGGAACGGGGAAATAATTTAGCCAGGCCAAACAATTTAAATAAAGAAGTAATCGGTGAGGGGAAAGCCCTTTTAGATTCTTTTAAAAATTTACCGCTGCCATCCAGCATTTTTATACCCAATGCGCCGGCTTCGGGGTTCGACTGAAGAAAAGAGATACATTTTTCAAAACAATCTTCCGGAACAATGGTATCAGGATTGAGGAAAAGAATATATTCTCCTTTCGCTTGCTGCCATCCCTGGTTACAGGCTTTGGCAAAACCCAGGTTTTCGTTATTAATAACAAATTGAACGGATGGAAACCGGGAAGAGAGAAATTCAACACTATTGTCCGCTGAGTTATTGTCGACTACAATCACCTCTGCTTTCAGGTTCCTGGAGGCCTTCTGAACAGAATAAAGACACTGCTCCAGGAAATACCTGACATTGTAATTGACTATGATGATTGAAAGCAGCATATCGTCAACCCAAAAAGGGTTAATATGATTTTCTCAAAAATAACAGTTCTGCAACAGGACAGATAATTTATTGTTCCCCCTTCAGGGGGTTAGGGGGTTTATTATCTTTGCCCATGCTTAAAACAACTCTCACAGAGGCTGTAAGGGCCGGTGCGGATGAAATAATTCGATTTTTTAACCGTGATTTCGTAATCAGTAACAAAGAAGGGGTAAATAACCTGGTGACAGAAGCCGATCATGCTTCAGAAAAAGCTATCCTGGATATTATCCGGAAAAACTATCCCGATCATTATTTCCTGACTGAAGAAACAGGCGAGATAGTTGCCGATTCACAATACAAATGGATCATTGACCCGATTGACGGCACGGTGAACTTTGCGCATGGTATCCCGCTTAATTGTGTTTCAATCGGTATCGAGCATAATGGTGAAATGGTAATGGGTGCCGTGTATAATCCGCATATGAATGAGTTCTTTTTTGCAGAAAAAGGAAAAGGCGCCACACTGAATGATAAACCTATAAAAGTGAGTAATGAAACCCGGGCTATTAAAGCCTGCCTTGTTACCGGTTTTCCTTATACTTATATCAATATGCCCAACGGCCCGCTGGAGATATTTGACCGGTTTGTACGTAAAGGTGTGCCGGTTCGCCGCCTGGGTTCAGCCGCCATTGATCTTTGCTGGGTAGCCTGTGGCAGGTTTGATGGGTTTTATGAACATAAATTAGAACCATGGGACAGCGCTGCGGGTTACCTGATCGTAGAAGAAGCCGGAGGAAAAGTTACTGATCATCATGGGAACAAATTTTCAGTTTATCAGCATAAAGTATTGGCTACAAACGGAAAGATACATGATGAAATGGTAGCCGTCATTAATAATCAAAAAGAATTATGAGCAACGAACGTACTGAAATAAGCAGTCTCGGTGAATTTGGGCTGATCGACCATCTTACTAAGAATATTGAATTACAAAACGCTTCGTCTGTTTTAGGTGTGGGAGATGATGCTGCAGTGATTGATCATTTTGGTAAGCAAACTGTCATTACCACCGACTTATTGCTGGAAGGTGTTCACTTTGACCTGATGTATACTCCGTTAAAACATTTAGGCTACAAAAGTGTAATCGTCAACCTGAGTGATATCTATGCCATGAATGCTATTCCCACTCAGATCATCATGAGCATTGGTATCAGTAATCGTTTTAGTGTGGAGGCCATTGATGAGTTTTATGAAGGCGTATACGCTGCCTGCCATAAATATGGCGTGGACCTGGTCGGTGGCGACACCACTTCGTCTCAAAAAGGTCTTGTTGTTTCGGTAACAGCAATAGGTGAAGTAGCTCCTGATAAATTTGTAAAAAGAAGTACGGCAAAAAAAGGAGACCTGCTTTGCGTTAGCGGAGACCTTGGCGCTGCCTATGTGGGCTTGCTGTTTCTCGAAAGAGAAAAAAAGATATACATGGAAAGTCCGGGTGTGCAACCGGATTTGGAAGGCGAATCGTATGTAATCGGGCGGTTATTAAAACCTGAAGCAAGAAAAGATATTGTTGAATTTTTTGCAAAAGAAGAAATTCAACCAACGGCAATGATAGATATCAGTGATGGCTTAAGTTCTGAAATACTGCATATATGTAAAGAAAGTACTCTTGGATGTGTGTTATACGAAGAAAAAATACCCATAGCAGAGGAAATGAAGAAAGCAGCCTTTAAATTTGAAATAGACCCGACGGCCTGTGCGTTAAGTGGCGGAGAAGATTATGAACTGCTGTTTACCATAGCACAACCAGATTATGACAAACTGGTGCTGAATGAACAAATAAGTGTGGTAGGATACATGACAGAACCAGATCAGGGAGTTAATATCATAACCAAAGGAGGCGGAAAACATGCCATCACCGCACAGGGATGGAATCACATGAAACAGAACAATAGTTAACGGGATTTGAAAGGATCATGAGGATATTTCTGATATTATTATTGGCGGCGGCGGGATTGACAGGATGCGGTGTGAGCAAATCCTCATTTTCTCCCCATAAAAAATATTCTCCGGCTGAACTCCTGGAGGATTATTCTGTATACCGGCAGGTGTTAGAAAAACATCACCCCAGTTTGTATTGGTATACTCCCAAAGACAGCATGGATTATTACTTTGAATACGGCCAGCATCAGCTCAAAGATTCCATGACAGAACCAGCATTCCGCAAAGTACTCACTTATGTTACAGCAAAAATCAGTTGTGGCCATACCGCTGTAAGGCCCTCCAAAGTGTGGAGCCGCTACAGTGATACTGTAAGGCTTGGTAAAATGTTTCCGTTAAGTATGAAGATTTGGGACAAAGCCATGGTGGTGAATGCCAACCTCAATCGCAGGGACAGCATTTTGAAACGGGGTACTGTTATCACAAAAATCAACGGCCGGACAACAGAAGCTGTAGTGGATACTTTGTTTGATTATATATCTACCGACGGCTATAACCGCACACACAAATACCAATCACTAAGCAACCGGGGAAATTTTGGTTCTCTTTATACATTGCTTTTTGGCCCTGCTGATAAATATGAAATTGAGTTCAAAGACAGTACTGGTACTATTAAAACAACTGTTGTTCCGGTTTATGATCCGGCCACAGATACAGCCGGAAGAACAGGTACCCGTACGTTCAGGCCATCACAACAATTGACCAAAAAACAGCGAAGAGAATTAAGATTAAATGCTGCCCGGTTATTGCGTATTGATACAGTAAACCGTACCGCCATGATGGACCTGGCAACTTTTGGCAAAGGAGTTGGCCTGAAAAAATTTTTTCATAACTCCTTTGAGGCGCTGGAAAAAAATAAAATAGGTCATTTGATCATTGATGTAAGAGGAAATGGTGGAGGCAGCGTTACAAATTCTACGCTGATCACCCGGTACCTTGCTGCACAAAGATTTAAAATCAGTGATTCACTGTTTGCCATACGAAGAGGCAGTGCTTATGAACGGTATATTGAAAATCATTTCTGGAACAAACTCTTTATGTTGTTCTTCACCCGAAAGAAGAAGGATGGTAATTATCATTTCGGTTATTTTGAAAGACATTATTTCAAACCAAAGAAACGCCATCACTACGATGGCAAAGTCTACATTGTAACAGGTGGTAATTCCTTTTCGGCTACTACTTTGTTTGCTTCTGCCCTGGTCAGACAGGATAATATTACCGTCGTAGGTGAAGAAACCGGCGGCGGGGCTTATGGAAATTCCGCCTGGCTGATTCCGGATGTAACATTACCGGTAACAGGTGTCCGTTTCAGGCTGCCTTTGTTCCGGCTGGTCATTGATAAAACAACGCCAAAGAACGGCAGGGGTGTTCAGCCGGAGGTGGAATCATTTCCCACTATCGAAGCCATCAAAGCAAATAAAGATTTCAAAGTAGAGAAGGTAATGGAGTTAATAAAGAAAGACAAAGCCGGAAAATAGCCTGCTATTCTTCTCCATTATTTAAGATCATAAATTCATCTGCATCTTTTAAGAAAGGAAGTTTTTTCCTGGTTGTTTCCAGGTGCTTTTTATCGAGTGAAATGGTAAAAACATCTTCTTCGTCTTTTTTGTGATACAGCACTTCTCCCATAGGATCAATGATCATGCTGTCTCCGCTGTGGTATATTGCGTTGCCATCGTTTCCCACCCTGTTTACTCCCATTACATAACATTGGTTTTCGATAGCCCTTGCCTGCAATAATGTTTTCCAGGCATGGCTTCTTCTTTCAGGCCAGTTGGCTACATATATTATTACATCATATTCAGGTCCTTCCGGCTGTGATTGCTGGCGGGCCCAGACGGGAAACCGCAGGTCATAACAAACCTGCAGGTTAATTTTCCAGCCCTTTACGGAAGCAATCAATCTTTTAGTCCCTGCTGTATAATGTTTGTCTTCCCCGGCAAAAGCAAAGCGGTGCCGCTTGTCATAAACGCCATATTGCCCGTTTGGCAACATCCATATCAGCCTGTTGTAATAATTTTCTTTGTCCTTTATAATAACACTCCCGGTCAGAATGATTTTCCTTTCTGCTGCCACTCTTTTCATCCATTGCACGGTTTCTTCTTCCATTGTTTCCGCCAACAGCTCCGGCTTCATACTAAAGCCGGTACTGAACATCTCCGGGAGAACAACCACCTCTGTTTTTTCTTTTATGCTGTTGATCTTCTCTTCCAGCATTTGCAGGTTAGCTTTTTTATCTTCCCAATGAAGATTGGTTTGAATAACGGTAACAAGAAGGTTTGACAAGTGGTAATAATTTAAAAAGTAAAATTAGGTTTTTGCACCCGTAAAAAAGGAACAGCCCCGTAAATACGGGGCCGTATAACCATAACCATTAACCTTCTGCTTTTAAAATTCTTTATTTAGATCTGTGCATATTGAAGCGCAGCAATACTTCATGGGCATTGGCATTGGCATCAAATACACTGATAGGTGACTGATAAATATCAAATGAATAACCCAGGGTGAGCTTCTTGTGTACGTTTACACCGGCTGACAAAATAAAGCTCTGATCAATCCTATAACCTAATCCCCACCAGAAAACCTCGTTATGCTCTACCCTTGCACCAAGCTGGTAAGTAGCCGGCGCATTGGGAAGATAAATAACCAATGCATTAGGGGTAATCGTAGTGGCGCCATCCACATTCCACTTGTAGGCTCCATGAAAATAATAATGACGGTACAAGCGACCGGCTTCAGTTGGTGTGAGGTTACCGGAGTAGAAATCAAGCTTTGACTGTATCAGCTGCGAAGCGGAAGCACCTAGTTGTAGTTTTTTTCCATTGTAAGAAATACCAAAGCCTGCATCAAACTTAAATCGGTTTTCTGCTGTGCCCAGGGCAGGATCTGCACCAAGGGTTTCGGACAATTTGGCCCTGTCAATAGAAAACTGAAGGCCTCTTGCTTCAATACCCAGTGAAAATTTACCACCGTTATTCAGCGGGATGTGCTTGGCAAAAGCTACTTGTATACCTGTTCTGGATGTAGGCCCGGTTTTATCCTGGTAGATATATCCTCCCAGGCCGATCTTCTGTTCCGGCAATTCAAATGATCCGAATACAGTGGCAGTTTTAGGGCTACCGCTGAATCCGCTCCACTGTGTACGATAGGAAGCTCCGATAAAGTTGAAGCCCTGTGTACCGGCTGTAGAGGGATTGTGAAAGACACCCTGCAGGTCATACATAGATGATGTATGTAGCTGCTGCGCTGTACTGCATAGGGCTGTACCCAGCAAGAAGAATAAAATGAATTTATACTTTTTCATATCTAACTTTTTGAATAATTATCTCAAAATTGTTACATCCCCTTTCACCGTTACTTTTCTTCCGTTTAACAGTGTATAGGTAATTACATAATAATATGTACCATCAGGAACCGGGTTGCCCTTATAGGTTCCGTCCCAGTTGTTCTGGTAATTCGGATTCACATACACTTCGCTGCCGTAACGATTGAATACAGTTACATAGACATTAGTAACACAAAGACCTCCGTTATTGGTTACAATCCACCTGTCATTCGTTCCGTCTCCATTTGGTGTAAAAGCATTCATTACTTTTAAGCAGTAAGGCAGCACTGTCACCTGTGTGTTATCAGCAGCTATACAACCGTTGGCATCTGTCACCGTCATTGTATAGGTGGTAGTAGTCAGCGGTCTTACTACCGGGGTCAATGTATTTCCTGCTGACAAAATGGTATTATTAGGTGCCCATACAATAGTGGCCGGGTTACCACTGCTGCTTCCCTGCAACATTACTTCATCCCCCTCTACGATTGTTTTATCCGGCCCTGCACTAACTGCCGGAGCAGGACGTACCGGCACTATTACTGTCTTTGTAATAAGGCCGCAGGCAAAGTCCCTGATGGTGATGGTATGATTTCCTGCACTTACATTATTAAATGTTCCTGTTGGCTGGAACGCCCCTCCATCAATACTATACGTATAGGGTGGTATGCCGCCAGCAGCAGTAACTGTTATTGAACCGTTGGCTGTATTATTACAGGAAGACACCATCAGCTCAGAAGATGAAACATTCAGGTTGGCTGTATCACCATATTCAAGAATGTGATTACTAAAAATACCTACTGAGAAAAGCCTTCTGTTGGTTACAGGCGTTCCTGCCGGTACTTTTTTAGGTGCAAATGCAATACTTGTGTGATTGGTAGGTGATGCTGTCTGGTCGATTCTCCAGGTTACCCCGCCGTTGTTGGTAACAAGGAAACCACCGGCACATCCAACATAACCGTTATTAATATCATGAAAAACAACAGAGTTGAAATTTCCAACCGGGAAAATGGTAAGTGCATTTCCTGTGATGTCCTGCCAGGTGTTTCCGCCATCCGTTGTTCTGAAAATTGCTTTCCTGGGGAAACCATTTCCTGCAATGAAAACTGTGTTTGCATCCAGGGCGAACATATCATTGTAGGTAATCTGAGGGGTTACACCCGGAGTTGGTAACGGTAATTTGTTCCATGTTACGCCGCCATCAGTGGTCTTCCATATTGTATCTCTTGTACCGCTAACATACCCCACCAGGTTTGTTGGAAATTCAATGTGCCTGAGCAGGTAATTTGTTGCACTTGGATTGGAAGGAAATGCTGTTACCTGTGTCCATGTATTTCCACCGTTGGTTGAGCGAAATACTCTTGAAACCTGGGTCGTTGATGGAGTAAGCGTATAGCCGCATACCCATACACTATCATTGCCAGATGTGGCAACATCCCACATTTGGAAACCAGACAAAGAATATACCGGGTCTATGGTGGGCAGTGCCGGCGGGGCAACATTCATATCTGTAGTTCTGTAAATATTACCAACGCTGGTGGCAAAATAGGCTTTGGCGGGATTACCCGTTGCATAGGCAACTGAGTTGATGCTGATGTTCAGATTAATGAAATCCTGTCTTACGACCTGATCCCAGGTTTTGCCGCCATCCCTGGTACGGGCAATAGTTCCTCCACCGGCCGCAATGATGTTATTGCAATCGGCTACATCCATTTTATTGAATGAACCAGTTGTACCCTGTACATATGTGCTGTTCCATTGACCGCCGGGAATCGAATCAGCTATTACACCATTTTGTCCGGCGGCAACAAATTTTCCTGAAGGAAGAATATCAATGGCCTGACCACCAAACTCACTGTAATTTCTTCCCGTTGGTAACCATCTTTCCTCTCTCCAGGTAGCTCCGTTATCAGCAGAGGTCATCATCCTGTTTACAGGAAAAAGAAGCGGTGAATTAACATTGGTAAAGAGTTTGCCGTTGCCTGCTTTAACTATATTCATGGGCTGGCTAAACCCAAATGCAGGGGTGGCCGGAATTGGTGCACCAAGCGCTGAAGAATTATTTTGAGGAGGCGTCGGGGCATTGAGCAACTGATAGGTTCCTGTCTCATTTACTCCGGGTGCATTAATGTTAGGTGTAATGGCCCCCGGGGCTGTGTTAACACGAACAACAATATTATTATTGGAAGAAACCAGCAAAACATTATTGGCATCAATAATGTGCATGGCCTTATACGTTTGTGTATGTATTGAGTTGGAGGCGTACCGGTAGTTGCAGGCTCCCGGAAGCGTTGTATAAATACCATTGTAACCAAGCCTCTCTTTGCTAATAGAATAATCCGTCAATGTGCCATTGGAGAATTTCCAAAGAAGACTGGCATGATGAGAGCCGGTCGTAATAGTGGTTCCTGTAGGATTACAGGGCGATGTGCTGCTGACATTCGGTATGGGCTCAAAAGTGCTTAATCCGCTGCCACAGATATACCCTGTGTTATCATCCCAAAAAATGATACGGTAGAGCTCTTTATCTTTTGCATTTATGTCCCATAAAAAAGAACCCACCGGGTTATTTACATAGCCCACTCTTGTTTTTCCGCCTACCGGAGCCGCTATCGAATCCCAGGTAGCGCCGCCGTTAAGTGTGAAATAAAGTTTGGGAGTAAGGTCGGGGGTGTTGTTGTGCTGCCCGCCGATATATCCTTTATTTTCATTCAAAAACCAAACGGTATTGATATTTCTTGCATTGGCGAAAAGCGGGTTGTTCACCCGATTCCACGTAACACCACCATCGGTAGTTTTTGCCATACAACCATTGCTGCCTACTGCATAAGCCGTTGTTGCTGATATAAAGTGAACATCCTGAAACGAAGTTGACGTTTGCAGGCCCGACTGGTTGATGAAGGAGAAATTACCATAGCTCCAGGTAGTGCCGCCATTTTTTGTATAGGCAATGCCGCCATTGGCACCAACAGCAATACCATTGTTGTTATCAAAAAAGTCAATGTCTATAACAGCAAATCCGAATTGTTTGGGATTGCTGAACCTCCAGTTTGTAGTGTTATAAAAACTCTGCCCGACGGCAAACATGGAAAGAGACAGGAATAGAATTACCAGAAATGATGCTGGTAATTTCCCAAAGCAGCTTTTATTCATTTTGCTTAATTTTTTGCGTTTTGGATGAAAGGGAGAGCAAGGTTAGACCAATCGTTTATTTCTGGTTGTAGAATTAATTCTACTGTTGGTTCTTGCTATTCTGCTGAATATTGACCTTTCAATAAATTATGCATTTCAGGAGGTTAACCATATTTTTCATTTTTCTTATTGGGCATACCACTGCTTATACGCAGAATATCTCCAATAAGGGCAAAGAATTCTGGCTGGGGTATGGATATAATTCCTGGTTCTTTATTCCAGACGGAGCATTGCCCCCCAATTCACAGGAACTAAATCTTTACCTCACCACTGAAGCTGCCGCAACTGTAACTGTTTCCATACCGAATACAGGCTGGAGCCAAACCCTGAATATTCCGGCAAATACCGTTGATGCAACGGTATTAATACCAAAATCGGGAGTAAACGATGCCCGAATTACTGCCGAGGGGCTACACAACAAAGCCATACATATTGTAAGCGATACTCCCATTGTTGTATTTGCTCATATGTATAATACCCAAACATCGGGGGCAACTATGCTGATACCTGTGGAAGCCTATGGTTACAAATATTATTCGCTTAACTATTCTCAGTCACAATCCAATTCCAGGGTTCCTTACTCTTATTCCAATACCACAGCCAACGGCACCAATTGGTACTCCTGGTTCTATGTTGTTGCTTCGGAAGATAATACCCGGCTGGAAATAACACCTTCAGACACGACACAAAGCGGAGTGCTGCCAGGACAAACTTTTACAGTTAACCTTAACAGGGGAGATGTATATAATGTAATGGGTAAACTAGTTAGTGGCGGTAACCAGCTTTGGCAAGCCAGTAAAGATATGACCGGCAGCAAAGTAGTTTCTGTTCCCGGCAATGATGGCAACTGTCACCCTTTTGCTCTTTTTTCCGGCAGCGGCGGTATACGTTTTTGCTATTTCGACGGTGGTGAAGTGATGATGCAGCAGGCGTTTCCTACACAGGCATGGGGCACCCGGTACCTTACTTATCACATGCTCAACAACACAAACACCGATATCAATGATCCTTTCAAGAATTTCTATCGTATAGCTGTTGATGATCCAACGACCGTTGTAAGAAGAAACGGTGTCCCCATGACAGGGCTGGTCAATAATTTTTACTATGAAATAATTGATAGTACCGGTGGCGACTACATTACTGCAGACAAACCCATCATGGTGGCTCAATATACTCCGGGAGGCAACCGCTGCTGGAACAACAGCATATTCGCCTATGGTGATCCGGAAATGATTTATCTCAGCCCGATAGAACAGGGAAGTAAAGACGCTTTGTTTTATGCTAACAGAAAAACATTTATCGACTATAATTATGTAAATGTACAGGTGCAAACTACCGGCATACCATCGCTGAAACTGGATGGTAATCCGTTTGAAGCAGTCAATATCATTACACATCCCAATAATCCTGCCTACTCTGTTGCCGTTGCCCGTATATCCGGGCCAGCCGGTCAGCACCGCCTTACCTGTGATTCTGTTTTCAATGCTACTATTTATGGCCTGGGTTTTTTTGAAAGCTATGGTTACAATGTTGGCACTTTTGTCAACAATCTGAACAGCTATGGCCAGATACAAAACACCCTGAATACAAACGGAAAGATTGACACTTTCACCTGCCCCAAAACACCCGTCAGGTTGTATGCCAAATTAGCTCATGCGGCCAATTCCATTACCTGGAAACTGAGCCAGGTACCAGGCATTAGCCCAAATGCAGATTCGGTGGTGGCGAATCCGCCTCTTGTTCGCACTGAAGTGATCAATGGCAGAACCTATTATGTTTATACCCTGCAACAGGATTTTACTTTTAATGCACCGGGTACCTATAAAATACCAATTGCTTATTCATCCACTGTAATTGAAAATTGCAACCAAACCGAAAATGTAGAATTGACTGTTCTGGTAAAACCCGGGCCCCCGGCTGATTTTACCATTTCCAACCAGCTTTGCCTGAGCGATACGGTTCGATTTACCGGTACTACATCTGCGGTTAACGGGTTGTTTAATTATACCAGCTACCTGTGGAATTTTGATGACGGCAGCACACAAAACACAAAAGATTCCCGAAAGAGGTTTGCTACTACCGGCAATCATGATGTCCGCTACCGGGTGTATGCTGATAATGGCTGCATTGGTGATACAATAAAAACAATCAATATCATTAATGGCACTGGTCCGCAACTTTCTTTTACCATAACAGGCAACCGTTGTAAAGACAGTGTATTAACATTCGCTTCGTCAATAATACCCAACGCTTCCAATCCCACAACCTGGTATTGGGATTTTGGCCCCGGGCAAACGGTTACTTCATCAACAAGCAACAGTACCACTCATAGTTTTCCGGCTGCTGGCACCAATATACCGGTCAGGCACACTACCACATTTACCACCGGTTGCCAGCCGGATACTATCACCATAAACATTCCGGTAATACATAATAACCCGGCGGCTTCTTTCGCCATTAACGCAGATACGCTTTGTCCGGGCAAGCCGGTGCAATATTCTTCGGCAGTTTCTGCAGCCGGTGTTAGAAACTGGTCATGGAATTTCGGCAATGGCACAGGCAACCAGCCGCCGCCGTTTAACAGGCCTTTTGTCAGCAGCGGCGCTTATACTGTTTCTCTTGTTATTACAGATACCAGCGGATGTGGCTCAGCTCCTGTTACACAGAATATTACTATCAGTCCTGCTCCGCTTGTAAATGCGGGGCCGGATAAATACATAAGTGTTAATACTTCCACCACTTTGGATGCAACAGTTTCGCCTGCCGGTAACTATAGTTATCTATGGACACCCGGCAATTATTTATCATCGGTTACCATATTGACCCCTGTTTCCACGCCGGCCTTTACACCTGTTACTTATACACTTGAGGTAACTGATCGTACAACATTTTGTACGGGTAAAGACGCTGTTACCATTATCCCTGTGTCCCAGTTGTATATACCCACCGCATTTACCCCCAACAATGACGGACGTAATGATAAGTGGAATATCCCCGGCCTTGCTCTTTACCCGGATGCCGTAGTTAGTGTCTACAACAGGTGGGGAGAAAAAATATTTGAATCAAAAAATTATATCAATAACCCGTGGGATGGAAAATATAAGGGTATGCAGCAGTCCGGTGATACCTTTGTATATACTATTGTGCTTAATGATGATAAAAAGCAGTTTTTCAAGGGAACGGTAACGATTATAAAATAGTTTTGAACCCAAATGCACCCACAGATATTATTGGCCGATGATCACAGCATGATCCGAAAAGGTCTAAAACTTTACTTACAGCTGAACCTTGGATACTCCGATATACAGGAGGTAGACAACTGTGGCGGATTAATGAAGGAGCTGATCAAGAAAAAATATACTCATCTAATACTCGACATAATTGTTGCAGATGGCAGCACCCTGGAAGTAATTCCGAATATCCGCCGGGTGTACCCTGACCTGAATATTATGATTTTTTCCATGCAGCCTGCTGAGATTTATGGAGAAGCTGTAAAACAGTTTGGTATCAACTATTATTTATCTAAATCAGCAGGCGAGGAAGAAATCATACAGGTGCTAAAAAAATTTATACAAAACGAAGCCCCTGTAAAAAAAACGGTATTACCCCACCATGATAACCCTTTTAAGAGCCTTGCACCCAGGGAGCTGGAGATATTGCATTATGTCCTTAAAGGAATTGGCACCAAAGAGATCTCAGAGACGTTGAACCTGAAAATGAATACCGTCTCCACACTGAAAACCCGTATTTATGAAAAGACAAATGCCGGTAATATTAAAGAGCTAATCGAACTTGCCACACTTTATAATGTGAATTATTAGCAAGGATACTGTAACTTGGTTATACAATCAGTTATGGCTCACCGGTTTTCCTTTTTTCTGTTTTTTCTTATTCTTTTTACTACTGCCAGCGGGCAAGAGGAATATTTTCGTATTACCCACTACGGTACAGAAGATGGCCTTCCTTCCAATGGCATAAAGGGAATTCAGTGGGACAGGCAAACCGGTTTTCTTTGGGTTGCTACAGAAGCCGGTTTGGTCAGGTACAACGGAATGACATTTAAGACCTACACCAGTGACGATAATAAGCAGATTACCAATGAAAGAATACTCTTCCTTGTAAAGAACAACACCGGAAGAATATACACGGCAGATAATACCGGTAATATTTTTTCTATTCAAAGAAACAACCTTTCCTTTTATGAAAAGATAAGTATCGCAGGAAATAGCAAGAACAATGCTATTTCACTAAGTGTATCTGAAACCCTTTTTAATAAGAAACACCAGTTCGGCAACGGGCCTTTTACCTTACAGTTTGACCGTATATTGCCGGTAAATGATACGCTATGCATTATAAACCGTAATGACAAGATCTTCTATTTTTCCATATCAGCAGCTTCCCCTGTTCTATTGCCTTTTCCGATAAAACAACTCAGATCTTCTTTTATGTGCAGGGGCAAAGTGTTCACCTGCGACGAGAATAACAATATATGGCTGATCGACCCTTTCAGCAAATCACTTGGTAAAACCAAAATAGAATTTAAGACATCCAATGTACAGAAGCCGGTATTAACAAAAAGCTTTTTAGCCTGGGAAAACGGGATGGAATATCCCATATTGATTGATGGTGCAAATGCCTGGAAGATCTCTTACGAAAATGAGAAACTCATCGCCACTACTATTTGTACGGCAGTGCCGCAGGATGCATTGATCCGGTATGTACAATATGATGAACAGCGGGGCACTTTATTTCTCGGAACTGACTCAAAAGGAATTATAATTATCCGAAAAAACAAAGTAACACAACTCCGAAAAAAACGGACCGCCGTTGATGAAAGAACTTCTTATTATTCGCAACTGGAACTGCCCGATGGAACCATAATGACGAATGAAGGCCATATATTGGGAAAAAAAGATGCTGAATATACTTTAACCGGCATCAAAAAATTTAGTATAAGCAGCTACCTGATGGGTGATTCCCTGTTCTGGTTCATGGCACAGAATAGGGAGCTTGGCGGTTCCCGGCTGAACTGCTATAACCTCAAAACGAAAACGCTTAAACGGTTTGATAAGATCCGTGAAAGCTATTCGCAGCTGGTTATGACTTCTGTCAACGGTATTTTATATGTAGCCAATGAATTAGGAATCTCCCGGCTTGAGGGAGATTCGTTGAAAATGCTCTCTTCATATTCCAAAACCGAGAAACCACAGATTCATTTTGACATTAAAGAAGCCGAACCCGGTATACTTTACATTGCCAATTGCAATGCGTTATTACGTTATGATATTGCCAAAAACAAAACAGAAAAAATTTACCTGTCCGGTAATTATTGTGTCAGGACTATCTGGCAATACAAAGAATACTTATTTTTCGGAACATACGGCAATGGCCTTTATGTCAGTAAAAACGGGAAGGTTAAACCGCTGCCATTGGACAAAAACCGTTATTTACAATTTACTCATTGTTTTGTGGAAGATAAGGAGGGGTTCTGCTGGATCAGCACCAACCATGGGCTTTTCAAAACCAGAATAGCCGATATGATCGATGCTTATGAAACCAATCTTCCCCGGGTATATTACCACTACTATGGACTTAATGACGGAATGGTAATGACAGAAATGAACGGAGGTTGTCTTCCTTGTGCCATTACCCTCAGGAATAACACTATCTCCTTTCCGACAATGGACGGGCTTCTATGGGTAAATCCAAAAGAGGCCATTCCTGCTTTGCCGGATGGGGAGATTTTTACGGATGAAGTAATGGTAGATAACAAACGAATTGATCCTTCCTTATTTGGCCAAACACCCCTTTCGCCCGGCAAGCATGATATACATATACGATTGGGATTTTCAGCCTGGTGCAATAAAGAAAATGTTTACCTGGAATATCGGCTTGGAGATGATGATTCCTGGCGGCCTATTGATGCAGACAACGGGGCTGTTTTCAGTTTTAACAACCTGACACCGGGTAATTATAATATCCGCATCAGAAAAATGAATGGCTTTGGCAGAGATAATTATTCCTATAAAGAAATCAGCTTTGTTATCAGCACTCCCTGGTATCAGCGCTGGTGGTTCTATGCGGCCTGTGCAGGACTTTTAGCCGGCCTTGTTGTCATGTATATTAATTTTCGAACTAAACAATTCAAGACCCGGCAGCGACGGCTTGAAAAACAGGTTGCAGAAAAGACCAAAGAACTACAGGAGCAAAATGAAATATTAGAAAAGAATAACAGTATCAAAACAAGGCTGATTTCCATCATCAGCCACGATATTGTTACTCCATTGAAATTCCTTACTGCTGCCGGAAAAAACCTGCTGGAGAAAAGAAAGCTCATGAGCGAAGATTTGCAACAGGAAACCGTTCGGGAAATGACAAATACTTCGCAAGAACTGCAATTGTTGTCTACCAATATCCTGAACTGGATAAAATACCAAAATGAAAACAGGAGAATGGTGAAAGAAGTGTTTAACCTGTATGAAATGGTTTCTCAGGTATTGGGCATCCTGCAAACACTGGCCCGCCAAAAAAATCTTATCATTAAAAACAGTATTGACCAGTCTGTTGAAATAAACCAGTTTTACGAACCATTAAAAATTCTCGTTTATAACCTGCTCACAAACGCCATACAGTTTACTGAAAAGGGGACCATCTCCGTTAATGCTGAAACAGGGAACGGGTATATCATTGTTTCAGTAAAAGATGAAGGTATTGGTATGAGCCCGGAACAAATACAGCGGCTGATGGAAGACGAAGTAGTGATAGCGGCTGCCAATGTAGACAACAAAAAGGGGCATGGCCTTGGCTATCTTATTATAAAAGATCTCCTTAAAACAATGGGGGCTTCAGTGGATATTGTCAGTGTCAAAGGAGCCGGCACCACTGTTTCAATAAAAATGAAAGCATAAAAACAAGTTGTTTAATAAATCTATCGGTTGATTACCCTTTCTCTATCACCATTCTCACCAGCTCCGCTTCAAAGCCTTTTGCTGCCAGGTAATCCATCGTTTTCTTTTTGCGTACCAGGTATTGTTCATTTTTAAGCGCAGTATATTTTTCTTTGGCCAGTTTGTTCAGCACGGAAAGATATTCTTCCTCATCAATCTGTTTCATTGCCTTTTTAATGCTGTAATCACTGACCTGTTTCTGCTTCAGCTCATATTTGATTTTTACCCGGCCCCATTGCTTCACCCTGAATTTACCTCCTGCATAGGCAATGGCAAATCGTTCTTCATTCAAATAATTTTCCTCAATCAATGCGGCAATTATTTCATCATGATCTTTTTTCCATACTCCCAGCTGGTATAGCTTTTCCTTAACCTCGCTATGGCAGCGTTCCTGGTAAGCACAATAGTGCTTCAGTTTTTGCAGGGCCTGTTCTTTGGTCAATGATTTTTTGTACATGAGAAAACTCCTGTGGTATCAGGTTATTCTTCCAGCCTTTCAGTACAACCATATTCTTTCTTCAGAAAGTCGTCGTAATGATCGGCCTGCCGGAATAAACGGCTAAAAGCTTCTACTCCGTTGTCTTTGGTAAGATCGAGGTCATACATCACACTGCTTAATACAATATTTTGTTTGACGCAGCTAAGCACCAAACCGTTCATGCGATAATTTTCCTGTAAGAGGAATTGATACAGCGGTTTGATCTTTGTGGCGTCCGACGGCATCTGGCACAGGTAAGCATCGCCGGCAATAAAATAATTATCCGGATTATAGGTTATCTTGATTTTAGCAGATCCCTCTTTCACACTCCAGTTATTAACTCCTTCTCTTGCCAGTTTTACATCTTTGCCCAGCTCTTTTAATATCTCTTCAATTGTCTTTGCTGCGCCAATGGCTTCTGCTTCTTTTTCGGGAATTTCCGGCAGCTTTACTTCGGTGCCGCAACTGGGACAGTATTTTTTTGAATCAATGTTTTGAGTAGTAACCAGGTAGCCGCAACTGAAACAACGGGTAGAGGCCTGCCCCCTGTTGGGCGTATACAATTGCAAGGCTTCTCTCAGGTAATTAACGGGTAATGCAAACCCCAGGTTATCGCCTCCGCGGATAATAAATGAATTAACGCCGATGACCTCGCCATTCATGTTCACCAATGGCCCGCCACTGTTGCCGGGATTTATTGCAGCATCAATCTGAATATACTTTAGTCCTTCTCTTATCCGGTCCACTTTCGATATCACACCTTGTGTAGCTGTATAATTCAGGCCGTATGGATGACCAATAGCTACCACCACATCCCCATCTTTCATTTGTTCGTACATGCCCAGTCTTACGTCCGGCAATTCGGTATTTTTCGGCGCTTCGAGGAAAGCAAGGTCATGTTTGCGGTCGGTGTACCAAACCCTTGAAAGCGCCTTGTCAAATGTTTTTCCGGCAATGGTCACTTCTGCATTATCGGCCACCACATGGTCGTTGGTTACGATAAGGTCATACTCCTTCACATAAAATCCGGTGCCGGTACCACCAGCGGT
>CAYPBW010000033.1:0-19707 GCA_964409055.1 uncultured Chitinophaga sp.
AGTTCCATCGTGCCGAAATAGGCATCCACCTCCGGTATTTCAGCTTCCAGGTTGTTTTTGTACCGTTCGCTGAGACAGCCGGTGACATACACTTTGTCCAGCTTCCCTTTCCTTTTCAGTTCAACCTGGTCCAATATGGTATTGATGCTTTCCTCTTTTGCCTTGTCAATAAAACCACAGGTATTCACTACCACAATATTGTGATCCAGTTTTTTATTCTCATGCACCACGTCAATATCGTTCGCTTTCAACTGGCCACTCAATACCTCACTGTCCACCATGTTCTTGCTGCAACCCAGTGTGATGATATTGACCTTATCCTTATGGAGTTTTTTTGTTTTCACTACGCTTCTTTTCTTTCCAGGTTAAATAAACTGTCTACAAACTCATGTTTGTCAAATACCAGCAGGTCTTCCATTTTCTCTCCTACACCTATAAACTTTACCGGTATCTTAAACTGGTTGGCTATCGCCAGCACAACTCCGCCTTTTGCCGTTCCATCTAGCTTCGTAATGGCAAGGGCTGTTACATCTGTTGCGGCCGTAAAATGTTTAGCCTGCTCCAGTGCATTCTGCCCGGTGCTGCCATCCAGCACCAGCAACACTTCATGCGGCGCATCGGGTATGGTCTTTTGAATTACTCTTTTGATCTTACTGAGCTCATCCATCAGGTGTGCTTTATTGTGAAGACGGCCTGCTGTATCAATCAGTACCACATCCGTTTTCTTTGACACAGCACTTTGTACCGTATCAAATGCCACGGCTGCAGGGTCACTGCCCATTGCCTGCTTGACGATAGGGACACCAACCCGTTCACTCCAGATAGTCAACTGATCCACAGCAGCTGCCCTGAATGTATCTGCGGCACCCAGTAAAACTTCTTTACCTGCTTTTTTAAAATTATAAGCCAGTTTGCCGATTGTTGTTGTTTTCCCAACACCATTTACCCCTACGACCAATATGACATAAGGTGTGGAAGGAAGCTCAGAATCAAAAGCATAACTATTTGATTCTGGTGCATCTACCAACAAAGCCTCAATTTCCTCCTGCAGCATATTATTCAGCTCAGATGAATTGAGGTATTTGTCTTTTGCTACCCTTTTTTCTATTCGTTCTATGATTTTGACGGTAGTCTCAATGCCCACATCGGCACCCACCAGGGCCTCTTCCAGGTTATCAAGCACCTCTTCATCCACGGTGCTTTTTCCGGCAATAGCTTTTGTAATCTTCTCAAAAAAGCCCTGCTTGGTTTTCTTCAAACCTTCATCCAGGCTTTCTTTTTCCTTTTTACCGAACAGCTTATTAAAAAATCCCATTTCTGACAATTTTCATTAAACAACAAAAGCCATCCGTTTTATACGAATAGCTTTTGAATACATTTTGAATGGCTCAACTATTTCTGGGCCAGGAAATCCTTCACCTTGTCTTTGTGAATGATCTGCTCCTTAAAAGTGTAGGCACCGGTTTTGGGACTGCGAACAGCCTTGATCACCTTGGTCCAGTTCTTGGCCTCAGCGGATGCCTTAAGGTCTTTTACTTTAGCGTTTTTAGAAGCTGCTTTTGCCATGATTATTTAATTTCTTTATGAACAGTTACTTTTTTCAGAATCGGGTTAAACTTCTTCAACTCCAGACGCTCCGGGTTGTTCTTTTTGTTTTTTACCGTGATATAACGGCTGGTGCCCGGCTGACCACTATTTTTGTGCTCAGTGCATTCCAGGATTACTTGTACACGGTTACCTTTCTTTGCCATGATTATAAAACTTTAAAACGTTAGATTTTTTCTCCTTTTGCCCTCAACTGTTTTACCACAGTGTAAAGTCCGTTTTTGTTGATAGTACGGATAGCCTCAGTAGATAATTTCAGTGTAATCCATTTGTCCTCTTCGGCCAGGTAAAACTTCTTTTTCTGCAAATTGGGCAGAAAACGACGCTTGGTCTTGATATTGGAGTGAGATACCTTATGTCCTCCGATCGGCGTTTTACCAGTAACCTGACATACTCTTGCCATGATTGATACAATTTTTGGGACGGCAAAGGTAAGGGAAAGATGCCAGAGTTTTACTCCAAAACCAAGTTTTTTTTACCCGGATGTTGAAAACCTGCCGGCTTAGATACCAGTTGATTTTCAGGTCAAAAACAAAACCTAATTGCCTGTGCCTACCCTTTCCGTCTCCTCCGCGGCGCCACCGGCAGATCGCCTGATCGGTTTCAGCGCTTTGCCAAACCGCCAGCTAAAGGTGAGCCTGACAACCCGGGAGTCCCATTTTACCCTAAATGGTTCATCTGAGTTTTGAAACAGTGAATAACCCGAATAATTCTGGGTATAGAAAAGATCCCGGACAGTAAGCCGAAGTGAACCACTCCCCTTCAAAACCTGCTTTGAAAACCCAAAACCCATTTCGCCCTGCGGGGTCAGGCTTTCCTGCAAGTCTATCTGGCTATTGGTCTGGTAATAACCACTCAGTTCAGCAGCCCATCCTTTTTTGAACTGAAACTGGTTATTGACACTGATATTAAGCTGGTGAACCCTTGCTTCAATAGGAGCCCATACAACCCCCTTAATTATTTTGTAATTATAGACCGCTACGCTGACAAGATTCCACCATTTTGAAACCGGCAGTTGCAAGGTAGCAGTAGCACCGAGGTTATGAAAACTCCCGACATTACCCCGGGTATAGATCATTGTATTCTTATTTACATTACTGCTGTTTGAATCAATAATAAATATCTGGGAAAAATAATCTTTCAGGTAACTATACGAAATACTGGTAGTAAGTAGTTGCCGGTAGCTGTGCATCAGTTCAAAATTCCAGGTGTATTGCGGCCTTATGTAAGGATTTCCTGCTTCAAATGTATATTTATTGATGGTGATGATAAATGGGTTCAGGTTTTGAAACTGCGGCCTGTCTATACGGCGGCCAATACGAAATGTAAACGTATGATTACTGTCTAGTTTATAGCTGACAAATCCCGACGGGAAAAGGCTACCATAATTTTTCCGGAAAGCAGAATCTTTTATTACCGCATTACCCAACTGATTCGCCTTGTAACTTGTATTTTCATACCGGAGCCCCATTTGCCATTGCCACTTTTCTCTTTCAGTACTTACACTGCTGTAAACTGAACTAATATTTTCATCATATAAAAAGTGATTGCTCCTGCTCAGATCATCATACCAGTTTTGCCCGTCATTGAAAAAATAGTCAGCCAGGTTATCTGTTTTTGTACGAGCCGTCTTCACTCCTGCTTCCCATAAATAACTTTTGAACCGCTTTGAATAATCCAGTTTTGCAGTAAAAATTTCGAGGGCAGATGGTACATCTCCCCGGGTGGCCTGAACCATACTACCGGGTGTGCTCAATTGCGTCTGAAAGAACTGTCCGCCCCTGATATCAAACCGGATAAAATCAATATCAGCGGAAAATTCATCCTTGTTTTGTAAAACATGTTTTGCATTGAAATTAATTCCTGAACGGCTGAAATCAACATGACGGGTGCCCCATGTATTGATAGTGGAATCAATAATGTAAGCTGGCGACATCCAATCAATAGTGCTGTAGCTTTTTGTTTCCCTGTCAAGATACGATCCTGTAAATACCAGGCCGAGGGTAGTATTGGCTGATGCAAAAAAATCGAGTCCTGCCTTTACATTATGTGCATTAATGGTTGTTTTAGTAAAATTGGGCTGCTGTAACAATAATGAATCGTTGCCAAACCTGTCAAAATACTTACGGAGGGCATACATTTCCATCATCTCTTTACCAATCCGGTTACCATAATTCAGAAATACGTTCACTTTTCCATTCCGGTAATTCAGGTTCAGGCTGCTGTTCGATTTTGAATAAACTCCCTGTCCCAGCCCCACACTCAAGGAACCATTAAAGCCCTTTTGCCTTAGCTTTTTTGTCCGGATATTAATTATACCGGCGTTGCCGGCTGCATCGTATTTGGCACCCGGATTATCGATCAGCTCAATTACATCCACCTGTGAAGCACTAATGCCTGTAAGATAGGCCTGCAGCTCAGCCCCGCTAAGTTGTGTCTGTTTACCATCAATCAATACCATGACCTGTGCCTTACCCTTCATACTGATGGTCCCGTCTCTGCCTATTGTTACACCGGGAGATTTTTCCAATACATCCATAATGGAAGTACCGGCATTGGTGATACCTGCCTCTACATTCACTACCGTTTTATCCGGAGCAAACTGCACAAATGGCTTCCTGGCAGTTACGACCACATCTGTCAGCATAGCAACTCCGGCCTGCAACGTAATGGTCATATTAATTTCAGCTTGCTGTTGCAGGTTTTTGATATTGTTGTATGCAGACTGAAAGCCAGGATGGGTGGCCAAAATGATATACTCATTGCCAGGGAGATTAGAAAATTCAGCGATACCTGACCGATCAGTTACCTGCACTTTTACTAATGAAGAATCTGGTTTCAGCAGCTGAACCGTTACTCCCGCCAACGGCTCTTGTGCGTCATTTACAACAAGCACCTTAACAGGTTTTAAAAAAAATAGCTTTTCTGCGAAACAGGAGGTTTGGCAAATAAAAAAACAGACAATAAAAGCAAGTATCCCTCTGAACAACATTCGCCGAAAATAAACGACTTCCCGCATTGAATGTGAAAATTGGGTTTAGCGGTTTTATTTACATATAGACGAAATAATAAGACTGCCTAGAAACTGTTTATTCGTAAATTTTCTGTTTAAGAGCAGGAAACCTTTTGTCACGCCATTTTAAAACCGGTTGTTCCACAGCTTTTGATGCCAGATAGCCGAAAAAAATATTGCCAGTAATAAAAATTCCGAATTCAAACCCAATAAAGCCTGTTTCTCCTAACAGCTTTCTGGCATTACTTACAAGTCCGAAACCAATAAAAAAGTGAAACAAATAAATAGAATAAGAATAGTAGCCTATCCAGGCTATTTTACTTAATAAAAAGGATTGTAATGTCCAATGTTGTAGTTTAATTTTCTTTTTCCAAACAACTAATAAAGCCACTAAAATAAAATATCCTATATAAGTAAAACTAAACCCTATAGTGTAAGTAAACATATGATTATAGGGATACAAAAAAATGGGCATCAGCATTACTCCGCAAATGATAGCCAGAAAAATCCTGTTTCCAGCAATAAAATTTTCAAACTTGTTTCTTTGAAAGTGATAGAAATAAGACAAAATTATGCCAGAACAAAGTGAGTCTGCACGGAGATGAAGTGGATAGAAATTACTATATGGATCATAAAGGGGGTTAATCCGCAGGTTGATAAAACGTAAAACAATACAAAGTAACATTACGGCAAAACAATATTGTTTTACCAATTTTACAGATTTCCCTGTATTCAAAATGAAAGGCATTCCCATGGCCAGCAGAAAATAGAACTGTTCTTCTATGCCCAACGACCAGGTTACATTCATAAAACCAGGAATGTAATTTTGAACAAAGAAAATTTCACTAAGAATCTGGTTAGCAGTTAACTGCTGGCCCTTTAGCAGGCTATAACATAATTGAATAGCCAATGCTGTATAAAAAAGTGGCCATATTTTAAGCACCCGCCTGAAAAAAAATCTGGCAGGGCTTATTTTACCGTTTGCAATAAACTCCCGAAAGAGTATACCTGAAACAAAAAATCCACTTAATACAAAAAAAAGATCAACTCCACTCCAGCCGATGTGACTTGAGAAATAACCTGGCAAAAAATGACCTGTCATTACTAGCAATACGGCAATTCCTCGTAAAAAATCAAGATTTTTATTTCTCTCTAACAAAGACAAGGTAAATAATCTAAGGGTATGATTGCTAATTGATGGATTCCCTAAAAGTAATTTTTTTCAGTAGTTTCGCAACGCAAAACTCCAAAATCTTCAAATTAAACATCAACAAATATTATGGCATACGATGTAGTGGTTCTCGGTAGTGGTCCCGGTGGTTACGTGGCAGCTATCCGTGCTTCTCAATTAGGGTTTAAAACAGCTGTTATTGAAAAAGAAAGCCTGGGTGGCATCTGCCTAAACTGGGGTTGTATCCCGACCAAAGCTCTTTTAAAAAGTGCCCAGGTTTTTGAGTATATAAAACATGCAAAAGACTTTGGAATTGAAGCCAGCGGTACGCCTCAATTTGATTCAGTGATTAAAAGAAGCCGCGGTGTAGCCGATAAAATGAGCAAAGGTGTTCAGTTTCTGATGAAGAAAAACAAGATTGATGTGATAATGGGTTTTGGAAAGCTGGTGGCCAAAGGCAAACTGGAAGTGACAGCACAGGATGGCAGCAAGCAAACCGTAGAAGCCAAACATATCATTATTGCAACTGGTGGCCGCAGCCGTGAACTTCCGAGTATGAAAATTGACGGAAAGAAGATCATCGGTTACCGTGAAGCCATGGTGCTGCCGCAAATGCCCAAATCAATGATCATTGTAGGAAGTGGAGCAATAGGTGTTGAGTTTGCCTACTTCTACAACAGTATGGGTACCAAAGTAACAATCGTTGAGTTCATGCCTCGTATTGTACCTGTAGAAGATGAGGACATTTCAAAAGAGCTGGAAAAACAATATAAAAAGCAAGGTATCAGCATCATGACAAGCAGTGAGGTTACCTCTGTTGATACCAGTGGAGAAGGGGTAAAAGCAAAAGTAAAAACAGCTACCGGTGAGGTCACCCTGGAAGCTGATGTGTTGCTTAGTGCAGTTGGTGTAGCGGCCAATATCGAAGGAATTGGACTGGAAACGCTGGGTGTAAAAACGGATAAAGGTAAAATCCTGGTTGACAAGTATGGTCAGACTAATATTCCCGGTGTTTATGCAATTGGTGACTGTTCACCTGGCCAGGCTTTAGCCCATGTGGCCAGCAAAGAAGGTATTGTTTGTGTTGAAGCTATTGCTTATAACGAAAACAAATATCATCATCAGCCGGAAGCAATTGATTACAATAACATTCCCGGTTGTACTTATTGTGTACCGGAGATAGCTTCTGTAGGATATACTGAAAAACAGGCTAAGGAAGCAGGCTATGAGGTTAAAGTCGGCAAGTTTCCGCTAAGTGCCAGTGGTAAAGCTTCTGCAGCCGGTCATCCTGAAGGTTTCATAAAAGTAATATTTGATGCCAAGTATGGCGAATGGTTGGGCACCCACATGATTGGCTATAATGTAACAGAAATGATTGCAGAAACAGTTACAGCCCGCAAACTGGAAACAACTTATCATGAAGTCCTGAATGCCATTCACCCTCACCCAACCATTAGTGAGAGTGTGAAAGATGCGATTGAAGTGGCATACGGCGAAGCGATACATATTTAAACAATATTCAAAAGATCAGAAGGATTATCGGTAACCCTGATAATCCTTTTTTTGTGCTCTTTTAATTGAAAAGCCCCGGATTTCTCCGGGGCCATTTGCTTGCCGTTAGTATTATTTTGGTTGCGGCCACTACAGTTTTACAAACCTCAGCTTAATAGACTCTCCGTCATCCTTTTTCGCTGCAATGAAATAAATACCAGGCTGCAGACGGCTAATGTCAATACGTTGATTTTTTGACGTAATTGTCACAATCATAAGGTGTTGCCCCTGCAGGTTAGTCACAAAAATATTTTTACCAATCCAGCGGGTATCATAGGCCAGATCCAGGTATAATTCAGTTGAAGCAGGATTGGGGTACATTTTAACTTCCAGCCATTTTGGGTCCTGCTCAGGAAGCGGAGATTCCATTATTAATGGCATTTGCAAACCCTTTGAACTGAGCAATGAATTTCTTAGCCCTCCGGTTGTAAATAATGCCCTCATTTTTTCTTTCTGACCTTTTGTAAATAGATTCATACATGCATCACTGGTAAAATCCATATAGTTCATGTACATGTCGCCATTCGGGCCATTATTGCATGAACCCCTGATGCCTGTTGGGCAACCTACATTATTACCGGCTTGTTTAGGTGTATCAGCTATACCATCATCTCCGCAATACTCATCACCCCAGAGATGCCTGAGGCCCAGCCAATGACCCACTTCATGAACAGCTGTTTTGCCCATATCATAACCAGCCATTCCGGTATTCGTACCAAAGGCAGAAAAGCCAATCACAATACCATCCTTTTCTGCAGGGCCGCCCATAACACTGGAGTACCCCGCAACAGACTCAAGATTACATACCCAGATATTCAGATAGCTTTTACTGTCCCATGCGTCACTGCCCATTTCTGACGAAAACTTCATTTTATCATTCGCTTCCCAACGTTTTATCGGAGTGTACTTACGTATTATGCCAGATGTAGACCTCCGCCTGGGATCAGAAATGGCTAATTGAAATTCAATTTCACAATCAGCGGCTAAAGGCCTGAACCATGAAGGAGTATTGGCTGTATCGGCATTTTTTCTTCGAAAAGCTTTATTTAATGCGTCAATCTGGCTATATACCTGCTCATCACTTATTTTCTCTGATGGGTAATGATATAATATGTGAACAACAACAGGAATTTTGATTACCGTTTCAGTTCCTTCAATTCGTAAACTGTTTGCCTGCATTAATTGATTCCTGATAAAAGACTCCACTGCATTATTCCGGTCTTTTAATGCCGGATCATTTGTGAATTGCTTCTGCTGATAGTTGTGAGAAACACAATTTTTTTGCGCAGTCAGTTGTAATACTGCCATCGAGAAGATAATGCCGATTAATCCCGCCTTCATAGTTTCCAGGTAGTTTGTGGTTACGGCATGGCATAAATTTTATGTGCCATGAGTCGTTCATGCGGAAATGGAAATAATAAAGGAGTATTGGGAAATTTATTGGAGGCGTCTCAGGGATACGATTTTGAAGGAGGAATTTTCCGGTATAAGGACGAATGAAGATCAAATATAATCTATTAAATGAATTGTGCAAGAAGTTTTTGTATCGTATTTTTCCGATCCTGGCCCTTTAATGCAAATTCTTTAACAGCAGGTATAAATGCTGCCAATTAATTTTGTGATTTTACAAGTAATACACATGAAAAAGATACTTTTTGCAGTTGCTGTAGTTGGATTTATTGGTTGCAAAAACAAAGACAAGGATGATCCCATTCAACCCGGGCCTAATGCCCCTAAAGGCATGAGTTATTCGATTGTGGGAACTTTTCCGCATGATACCACTTCTTATACACAAGGATTACAGATATACAATGGTGAATTGTATGAAGGCACCGGTAATTATGGCTTTTCAAAGCTAAAAAAAGTTGATCTCCAAACAGGCAAGACACTCCGGGAAATAGCCCTCGACAAAAAATATTTTGGCGAGGGAATTACTATATTGAATGACACAGTCTATCAATTAACATGGAAAGAAAAAAAAGTATTTGTTTATACACTAAAGGACTTTAAGAAAGTAAAAGAATTTGATGCAGATATTGAGGGCTGGGGCTTGACCAATGATGGGAAAAACCTGATCGTAAGTACTGGCGGCAGTGATTTACTATATTTTGAACCTTCGACATTTAAGCTTCTGAAGACGCAAACCGTAATGGAAGGCAGTACTCCTTCTTTCAACCTGAATGAACTTGAATACATTGACGGGTTTGTTTATGCCAACCAATATTCATTACCGTATATATTCAAGATAGACCCGTCAAATGGCCAGATAGTTGCCAAAACAGATCTTACCCAGATGTGGGACCGTATTAAAAAGATAGACCCCGATGCAGATGTGCCCAATGGCATCGCTTACGACCCGTCAACAAAGAAAATCTACATTACCGGTAAATGGTGGCCTGAATTATATGAAGTACAGTTCAGCCAGTAATTAATGACTGATAATGTAAATAACCGAGCTGCATTGCTGAATATTGCCAAGGGCCTTCCAGTTTGAACGAAGCCCGTTAATGAAGGATTCAAAAAGCTTTGTTTTACCGCTTCTGTACTTGCTGCTCAGCATAGAAACATAAAAGCTATCGTACCACATAGGTTTAGAACCTTCTATACGCAAACCATGCTTTTCTACGAGTTTCTTCATTGATACCGGAGAAAAATGATACAGATGCCTCGGCACATCCCATGCTGCCCAGTTTTCACGATAAATTACAGCATCTTTACAGGTGTAATTGGGAACGGCGATAAATAATTTTCCCTTCTCCTTTAACAATGACTTCAATTTTGTCATATATCCATGCAGGTCATGTACATGTTCCAGTACATGCCATAATGTAATAGCATCATAAGAATTATTGGGCAATTGATAAAAGCTGCTTATATCTCCTAACTCAATTCCATTGATTTCACTGGCTACTTTTCGGGCATCAGCATCCGGTTCAAGGCCGGTTACCTGCCAGCCATGCTGCTGCATCGCTGAAACAAAAACACCCGTACCACTTCCCACATCAAGCAGTGATCCTTGTTTTAAATTAGTATGATGTTCAATTAACCTTCTTTTCTGGCGAATGGTCCGTTTTCTTACTGTTTGATATAATTGATTGACAAATCCCTTTGAGGTATTGGTATGGGAAATGTATTCTTCTGATTTGTAATAAGGGGCAATTGATGAAGCATCGGGAATATTTTGTGTAAACATGGCTGTGCATGAATAACAGATTGCAATAGGAAACCTTTCTTTACTAACTGTAAAATCAATAACGATAAGTTTCTCTTCAATTTCATCTGCACCGCATACAGGGCAATTTGTATATTGTACTCGTTGACTCATCAATAATTCTTCTGCAAAAAGATTCAGGCAAAGTAAATTGAAAATGATGAAAAGGGCTTTCTATTGAAGATTTTTATAAGTTTCGCTGACTTCTGCTGGTACTAATTTTGATCTGTTACCCGTTGCGTTTATATCCACCCCTTTTTCTGATAAATGCCATCCGATGAAAATAACTGACAGTATCCCGATAACCATGGCGTAAACCCACCAGTAAGATTTCTTCATCTCCGGCTGATTGAGCATTTCTGTCATTTCAGCAGCTGTTCTTTCCTCCTCACCTACCCTCACCATATGATCAGCTTTCTCCCTGATCACTTTTTCAGCTGCAACCGGCGGTTGAAGCAACCAGTCTGAAGCAGGCATCAATCTAATATCACCAGCCAGTCCTTTTTGTAATATACCTATGCCTTTCCAGTCAATAACAACGCCGTTCATGACCTGCTTCTTTAAATCAAAAGCAAAATCGTTGAACTGCATAACACTATCCTTTGTTGACTGATGAAGTAATCCGCTCAATTTATTAAAGAAATTCTTCCCGGGTGCCTCAGCGCTTTGCTTAAAAGTAACCAGGTAAGCCGGGGCTGTTATCTGCTTATTGGGAAAATCAATGGAGGCAGAATCCCTTTCCAATAAAAAAGTGCCGATACCCGGCACTGGTAATTCTTTATGTAAAAGCAGAAATTGAAACAGTTCTTTATACATCATCAGTTCTTTTGGTCGAACGAAAATACGATTCCGCCGACAAAGTTGAATCCATATACCGGGTATTGATTCCAGCGCTGGTATTCCCTGTTGAAAATATTATTGAACTGTGTCCACAGGTTTATGTTCTTAGTGATTTTAAACTCCAATCCGGCATTCAGGTCAGTTGCTCCGGCCAGATCTCCCACACTTCCATCTTTCTTCATGTATTTAGGGCCATTCCAGGCAAACAAGTCACCTTTCAACCACAGATCTTTAATGATCTGCATCCTCATGGTAGTTTTTAATTCCAAAGGAATAAGTCCCCATGCCTTTGCATTATCCTTGAAAGCTGAAAACTGGTTAAATGTCAGTCCAGTAATTAAAGAGAACTTTTCGTGTATGTTGAATCCAAGTTCCCCGCCAAAATGCAGCACATTTATTTGCCGTTCATTCACCACCCTGAATGATTTACCCCCGCCGCCGGCTGTCGTGTCATTGATGAACAAAGGCTGGTTATTTAACCTGTTAAAGCCAACTTTCGCCGCATAAGTGAAGTGATCCCCGACCGAGCCCTTAAAACCGGCGAATCTTTCTTCTATCCATGTGTTCTTCAGCTCACCCGGCACAAACAACCAGGGGTTCTGTCCTGCTAAATACTGGTAGGTGGTTTTCCTGACATATCCTGTCCATCCGGCCTGGAAAGTGAAACGTTTATCTTCTGTGCTGATATCGGCCAAGATATTCGGGAACATCTTAAAAGTCTTATTATCCCATGAAGGCCTGATTCCCGCCTGTGCATTAATATTTGGCGTTTTAAACAATACAGACGGTGATATATAATACATCGTATTGTTGATTGCCGTCTTGTTCTTGGGAGAAAGCCGGGTAAGATCGAAAGTAACACCCAGGTTTATAGCAAATACTTTTCCAATTGATTTCTCCAGAGGCAAATTGACAACCGTATTGCTCTCAGCATTTTTCAGGTTATCATTGAATACATCAATTTTTACTTCAGGTGCATATGTGAGACCAAACTCTGTTTTATTGATGTTCCTAAAAGAGAGCCTTCCGGATATAGTCTGAAAATTTTGTTTTATTGAATCCATTGGAAAAACCAGCGATTCCGGTTCAAATCCATACTTGTAGGTTCTGTCCTGCCTCATTCCAATACCGGCATTCCATTCAAGATTATTACCTGACTTAAAATAACCGTTCAGCTTTACCTGTGTGTTACTGAACTTTTGAAACTCTCTCTTGCCTTCAGATGCTACATGCTTTGCATAGATATTCAAACCGGCAGTCTTCCCGTCGCCAAAAGAAATGCCTGCCTGGACATAAGGAGTACGCAAACTTCCAAAACCTGCTTTGATATAACTGCTGTTGTCAAATTTTCCAGCAGAATCTATCTGCAGCGCCAGTGGCTTTAAAGTACCGGGCTGGTAAGCAAACAGCAAGTTCTGTGTAGGAATTTCATACTTCAACCGGGCTTTAGTTGTATCAACAGGCGCAGGAGATGCACTGAAATTTATCTTGGCCGTCTGCCTGAGTACCGGCTTAAAACTTGAAACAATATCAATACCGCCTTTACCGGAAGTGTCTTTCTGGGCGAACGTATTTATTGAGAAAAATAATCCCAACAATATGATACAGTATTTATTCACGGTTGCTTTCATTGTCTATAGGTCTTAATTTTCTACCTTACTTGATTTACCTTCTTCCTCAGTTGCCCTGCTCAGTTTCACTTGTGCTTCCTCTTTCAATTCGGGATCAATGGTATTTTCCACCACACTTTGGAAAGTGGCCTTGGCATTGAAATAATCCTTTTGTTTAAAATAAATATCCCCAAGCAGTATATATGCCTTTGTTATCCAGTAATCATAGGAGCCTGATTTATTGATTGTTTCAAAAGCGGCTTTTTCTGATTCGGTAAGTTTATTCAGCAGAAACCAGCAATGGGCTATTTCATACCTTGCTTCTGCAGCCAATGCTGCCTTATTCAACTGGACTACTGATTTAAAGCTATTGATGGCTTCGTTATATTGCCCGGCCACCTGGTAAGATTTTGCAATTACCATATTGGCAAGGGTCTTGTCATCAGCACTGCTGCCCTTTGCAGCTGTGAGTTCTTTTGCGTTTTCAGAAGCCTCTGCCCATTTTTGCTGGTTATACTGGCAGCGCAATAATCCCCGCATAGCTTCGAGTTTTAATTCCTGGCTTGAAGTGATTTGTTTCAACTGGGCATAAAATGCTTCCGCCCTGGCATAGTTTTTCAATTCAAAGAAGTTGATCCTTGCTGCAGCCAGTACAGATCTTTCTGCAAACTGGTTGGGAGCCTGGGTTGCAACTGCTTCATAGGCTGGCACAGCATTATTCCAGTCTTTCTTTACATTGTAAATCTCCGCCCGGTTAAAATTAGCTTCTACCACATGGGCGCCATTGGGGAACCTCTGCAGGTAGCTATTATAGGCATTCAGTGCCTCATTTATTTTTTGGTCGTCATACAATTTTTCCGCCGCAGCCCATGTTAACTCGTCTTCTGTATCGGCACTTAAAGGTTTTCCAATCTGCCGCATATAAGCGGCGTATTCATCCGGCTTTCCCTGCTCCACATAAATGCTCTTGATATTATCCAAAGCATCTTCCGCTTCTGAAGAACTGGGAAATCTTTCTACAATGGACTTAAACTGTCTTAACGCCTCGTCGTTATTATCAATATTGTAATATGCAGTTCCTAATTTCAGGTAAGCCTGCGGCACCAGGCTGGTATTATCATTGTTCTCTGCTACCACCTTCAGGTACGGGATGGCTTCCCTGAATTTTTCGTTTCCCATATAGGTATTGGCAATTTCCATATTGGCATCTACTACCAGCGGTGATTGGGGAAACTTTCGGATCATTGTATTCATGCCACTAATCTTGCTGTCTGCACTTTTTACACCTGCCAGCATGGCGATTTGAAATGTAGCATAGTCTTCAGAAGGCCATGATAGTTTGATAGCGTTATCATACATCGATTTTGCTTTATCATAGCTCTTCATCATAAAATAGTTATCTGCTGTACGCATATAAGCATCCTGTGAGAAAGCATCTGTATTCAAAGCCGGCGCTTTTATCAATGGCTCAAAAAATGTAACGGAGACCTTATAATTCTCTTTTCTGAGATAAGCATAACCAAGGTTATACCTGGCATTAACAGGGTTGGCTTCACCCGATACTGGCGCCCCTGCATCCAGGTAAGCATGAAAATACTTGATGGCTGTATCAATTTGATTATTACGATAACCGATCTCCCCTTTCCAGAAATAGGCAAAAGGAAGTACTGTCCTGTTGTAGGGATCGTTGATCACCTTTGTAAGCAAGGCATCTGCCTCATCCATCCTGCCATCATTGATCATTTCAGCAGCCCGGCCTAATAAAATCCGGGGATAAACCCTTTTAGAATTTTCGGAAGGATTTTTCAGGGTCTCCAGCATTGCCTGTGCATCCTTATAATTATTCGTATTAGCCAGTACATCAATCATCAGTTCTTTTGCTTCAGCATTGTAGGTTGAATTGGGATAATCTGTAATAAATGAACTGAGACTATTCAAAGCTTCATCCTGGTAACCTAATTCGTACGACAGTTTTGCGTACTGGTATTTGGAAATTTCCTTTTGCTCAGGATTACTGCTGTTGGCGGAACAAAAAAGAAAAGCGTTCCGGGCATTGGACTTTTGTCCCGTTTTCAGGTAGGCATCACCCAACAGATACATGGCATGCTGGCTGAGCGAATCATCTTTACCACTGAGTTGTTTAAACCCTTCTATCGATTTGGTATAGTTTTTCGCCTGGTAATAACAATAAGAAAGTTCATACAGATCCTCTCTTCTGACTTTTTTGGAGCGGCCTACATAGTCTTCCAGGTAGGGTAATGCCTTTGCATAGTCTTTTTTTTCAAAATAGGCATGACCGATGAGCTGTTTCAATTCGAGGTCATAATATTGCGAGCTGGCGCCGCTCTGTAATTTATTTTGAATATAAGTTATAGCTTCATCTTTCTTCCCCTGTATATAGTATATCTGGGCTATATAATAGGGAACAACAGAACTGTAATTTTTCTCATTTTCAACCACACGAAAACTTTCCAGCGCCTCACCATATTGCCTGTCACGAAAGGAAAGAAATCCATGATAATAGTTTGCATCAATGTAATTAGGGTCGTCCTTTATGTTTCTAATGCTATTGAATAGTGGTTTGGCCTGCGCAAAATTTTGAAGGTTGAAATACGCATAGCCCTGGTGGAATTGCATATCAGCGATTTCCTTATTACTCAGGTTGGCAATATTGGTTTGCTCATATCGCTGAACGGCATCAGCAAATTTTTCATTCCGGAAATAGTACTCAGCCAGGTGAAAATTCATCATCTGGACCCTGGAATTATTTTTCTCAATATCGATATATTGCTGGGCCTGCTCTTCAGCTCTTCCTTCATTTTGCTTTAATGCACATACTGTGGTGTAATAATTGATTTCCTGTACGGTAACCGGCAAATTAGCTTTATCCGTTTCTCTCACCGATTGTTTCAGTTCCTTAAAAAGCGGATAAGCAAGGCTATATTGTTCCTTTTGAAAATACTCCTTTGCTTCTTTGAATTTCTCTTCCGGGTCTGAATAATACCGGGTTTGCTGTGCAAGGGAGCAAAAGCTGATGAGGGTGGCTATACCAAGCAGGCTGAAATTCTTCATGAACATGTCCTTTAAACCGATGGTGGTTAAACGTTGCGAATATTCAAATTATTTCAGCTTAACCCAAACATCATTCCAAACAGGTGTGGATAAGTGTGAATCAGAAGATGCTTTAACATTTTGTTGGTTATTAGCCTGGAAACTAATCTTTAAAAGTTGCAGCTATATGCGACCATTCTGGCATGGCTTAAATGGAGCAACGAAATTTCTTTTCCTTAATATTGCAGCCTAAAATCAACCCATGAAAAAACTATTCAGTTCTAAGTATTCCGACAATTCTATTACCTTTTCTTTATTGCTGCTGCGGCTTTCTATGGGAGGGCTGATGATACCTCATGGTTACAAAAAACTGATGAATTTCGCAGCCAAATCTTCCACTTTTGCGGATCCCTTTCATATTGGAGGCCCTTTATCAATGTCGCTTACCATTTTTGCAGAGTTTTTTTGTGCCGGACTGATTCTAATCGGCCTCATGACCAGGCTGGCGACAATTCCGCTGATCATTGCTATGTCAGTTGCGCTTTTTTATTCCCATAATGGTGAAATGTTTGGTGAGGGAGAAAAAGCTGCCCTTTTCCTCGCTGGTTACATTGCCCTGTTGTTTGCCGGGCCGGGTAAACTAAGTGCTGACAAACTGATCGGTAAATAGTCATTAACTTCCCGTTCATGAAAAGATCACAACTAATAGAATATGGAATTATAACCATAGGGCTTATTTCAGGGTACAAGTTCCTGGAGAATGCTGTTTCAATAATATTCCAGTTGGCTTATGCCTTTTCAGACGGACTTATTGACAGAATTGGCTTGTTGCTTCCGGTTTTTGTTTTGCTTGCAGTCTACGGCTTTTGCTTTGTAATCCTGATAAGAAAAAGCGGGCAAATAGCCACCTGGTTACAGGGAAATATTCCTAATGATCATATTGCAGTGCGGCTTGAAGCAAAGACATTGCTTTATGTCACACTAATTGGAATAATGATTTTTTCAATAATTAGCCATACTCCTAAAATCATTTATTATTTATACGAATCCTTTAAGAATGAGATTAGCAGTAAAAATCTTTTTACTGAAAGAGCAACATCAGTGAGAAAAGACGAATTTGTTCTCTCATCTATACAGGTTATTATTGCCTTCCTTGCGATCTATTTTGCGGGAAATATTAGCGGTTTGTTCATTCGTAAGAATGCAGCAGATGAACTTACCTTTCAATCAGAACCCGAAACAAAAGAATAATGTTTACAACAGAAACGCAAATAAGGGTCCGTTATGCAGAGACCGACCAGATGGGTGTAGTTTATCACAGCAACTACTTTCCTTACTTTGAAGCAGCCCGTGCCGAAGCCATTCGTGAAATAGGAATGACCTATGCAGATATGGAAAAAGCCGGTATCATTATGCCGGTTGTTGATGTGCACTGCCGCTACCTTCGCCCTGCCAGGTATGATGACATGCTAACCATTAAAACAATCTTAAAAGAGCTTCCGGTACATCATAAAATAGAATTTCATCACGAAGTTTACAATGAGCAAAAGGAGTTGCTGGCAGTTGGCAAAATCATTCTGTACTTTATGGAGGCTAAATCAATGAAGCGTACCAGTATGCCGGTTTCTTTAATTGATAAGCTACAACCCTATTTTAGCTAAATTTATATATGACCTACCCAGAAGGACCAATAGCCGGAAATACAAATGAAAACCTGTCACAGGAAAATCAGCCTGTGACTGAAGCCACATTTGTGTATCCGCCAAAATATGTGAAGAAAGAACAAGCAGCCAATATCTGGCTTCGGTCACTGGCAAGCCTTGCTGCCTACCTGATATTAGGTTATTATATTTTTCCTAGTTACAAAATCCTGTTGCTGATTACAGCCATAGTGATGATCCACGAACTGGGTCATTTTATAGCTATGAAACTTTACCGCTACAATGAACTGGGTATCTTCTTTATACCACTCTTAGGCGCCTATGTATCCGGTACAAAAAGAGAAATTTCGCAAATGCAATCAGCAGTAATTCTGCTGGCAGGGCCGCTACCCGGAATTATTATCGGCAGCATAATGTATTTGTTGGCACAGAACGGGTATGGATATAATTTTCTCGATATAGGTCTAGAAAAAACAGGTTTACTTTTCATCATCCTGAACCTTATAAATCTTTTCCCGGTTTACCCGCTTGACGGAGGACAACTGCTCAACCGGGTATTTTTAGAAGAAGAAAGCGTATGGAGCAAAGTATTTGTTTTCTTATCAATCGGCTTTCTTTGCTGGTTTGCCTGGAAAAGTAATTTTCCGGTTCTTTTTGTTTTTCCGGCACTAATGCTTCTCCGGCTTTTTGGAGAAACAAAGATTAGTTCGATTGAAAAAAGAATTGAGGAAGAAGGCATTCATCTTGACCTTGATTACGAACATTTACCTGATGAAGATTACTGGAAGATCCGAAATATCCTTATCCAGGAGCATCCTTCTTTCAAAGATGTAGCTCCTGCCCCGCCATTTGAATACAGTCATAAAGAGGAAAAGATTATGACCACTATTCAAAGCCTCCTCCACCGCCATCTTATCCAGGATGTGTCAGTGGCCGGTAAACTTCTGATCTTTTTGATCTGGGCAGCAGCCATCGCTTCTCCATGGCTGCTGAATATGGATATGAGTTTCTTCAGACGGTTCGGGCTGTAACCAGATTTGTCATAAAATATTATCTTTCTTAGTAAATTAACCAACCATGAAACTTTACCTGCTTACCGCTTCATTGGCAGTCCTGCTATCTGGCTGCAAATCTTCCAAAGAAGAAAAACCGGCTGCTGATACCACTAAAGACACTATTGCCATAACCACTAATAGTCCTGATTCGACAGGGAATATTATTCCTCCATCTGCTAAAATTGATATCGAAAGTTTCGGAGATATTAAATTGGGTCAATCCGCCAATGAACTAATAAAAGTATTGGGAGAACCTGACAACAAAACAAAAGCCATTGAATGGGAAGCTGATGGCCTGATGCATGAAGACTGGACCTGGAAAAGCAAAGGTTTAATCATCAATATGTCTTCTGAGATCAATAATGCTTCAACACTGCAGGTTTTCTCCATAAAAGCAAAAGCTCCCTGCACTTTCAAAACCAAAGCCAATATTGGAATTGGCAGTAGTTATGCTGAAGTACAGGAAGCCTATAAAAAAGATATTAATGCGGAAGAGTCTAACAAAGAACAGGTAACTGTAGGCTCCGTTTACGGAGGCATCATTTTTACGTTCAGGAATGATAAAGTTGAATCTGTTTTCCTGGGGGCTGCTGCCGAGTAGTTATTACACCCGGTGATAATCAGCCCGCCAGTTCTGGATAGCCTGCTTGATATCTTTCTGTGATAACTTTTCTTCTACTGCCCTCTTTGCCAATGCAGGTAATTCTTCATCGCTGGCAAACCGTAATGCAATAATCTGGCTAAGCCTGAGCTGCTTATCCAAAGGTTTACCTGTTAAAATAAAATGACGAAAGTTCTCTTCTGCTCTTATGGCACGGTCCTGTGCTTTCAAAGCAAACACCCTCGCATACCAGGCTACACCCAGTACAGCCAAAAAAACAACTACAAGCAATGCTGCAGAATAATGCGTAGCAGCATCTGCATGAATAAGGTTGACAA
>CAYPBW010000034.1:0-16964 GCA_964409055.1 uncultured Chitinophaga sp.
CTATTGGGGCATTTTGTCTTGGAGTGTTATGCAGATAATGCCCACCATTGTTTATACGAAATGTATTTGTAATACTAATACCTGATCCTGATGCAGCCCCGGAAGAATTTCTAAGTATTGCACCGTTATTAAGAACTAACGCATCCCCTGTACCTGTTACAGAAAAACCAGGATTTGCAGTATTTCCTGAAGGAAGTACCAAAGTGATATTATTAACACCCGATGGTGTTATTGTAAGTGAATTAACTGAAACAGTGACTGCACCGGTTGGCAAATTCACTGTATAGCTTCCCGCCACAACAGAATTATCTAGTAGTACATTATCAGCAGCACCCGGAACTACATCACTTGACCAATTAGCTGCCGTTGACCAAAGACCATCTCCTCCATCTCCGTCCCATGTGATTTGTGATTTTACTGTTGCCGAAGAAACAACAAAAAATATGACCAGTAAATACCTTCTCATTCGCAATCATTTTAGTTGTTGCGGCTACGGAAAATGAAAAGGCTTTTACGGAGAAGATTGGATATGGAAAATTAAAGCTTACCGGTAAACAAATGGTTAAGAGAACAGCAAAGGGGATGGTTTGTGGAAAACTCGCTGAAAACAAAACCCCGGCCTCCTTCGACAAACTCAGGATGACCGGGGAATTATTTCTTGCAAGAAAGTGTATCGTAACGTCAGCAGACGATTACATAGACTTCTTGGTAGTATCAGCAGCAGGAGCAGCTGTAGTATCAGCGGCAGGAGCAGCAGTTGTATCTGCAGGAGCCGGAGTTACTGTTTCAGTTGCAGGAGCAGCTGTAGTGTCTTTAGTTTCTTCTTTCTTCTCACCGCTGTTGTTACAAGCAGCAAATACGGCTGTCAGCGCCAGGATTGCGAAAACTTTTTTCATTTTTTCTGATTTTTTCTTGTTGGGTTTAAAAATTCGGTCGCAAAGGTAGCCGGTTATGGCAGGTAACCAAATTTTTTTGAAACTATTTCGTTTTTTTCAATGTAAAGCAGCCACTGTATCACAGGGAGTTAAATCCTATTCTTTGCAACGGTCCTAATGGCAGCAATGATAGCAATTGCAGCCTTTTATGCCGGTAAACAGGGTACCTGGAAAACTAATTTGAGCCCTTCGTGTACTTATTGGGAAACTCCTTTATTTCTTCCGGAAAAATAACCGCACCGGCACCCCCGTCAGGTCAAAATTTTCCCGCAGTTTATTTTCCAGGTAATTTTTATAGGGCTGCTTGATATCGTCCGGGAAATTGCAGAAGAAAGCAAAACTCGGTACGGCCGTAGGCAGCTGGGTAACAAATTTGATCTTGATGGGATGGCCCCTGACCACCGGCGGGTGATAAGCCTCGATGGCTTTCAGGATAATATCATTCAGTTGCGATGTTGGTATTTTACGCTGCCGGTTTTCATAGACTTCCAGGGCCAGTTCAATGGCTTTGAAGATCCTCGTTTTTTCTTTGGCCGATACAAAGAGAATGGGTACATCGCTGAAAGGAGCAAAACGTTTTTTCAGTTCTGCTTCATATTCTTTGGCCGTATTGGTTTCTTTTTTCACCAGGTCCCATTTGTTGACCAGCACCACAATGCCTTTTCCTTTTTTAGCCGCCAGGCTGAAGATGTTCAGGTCCTGCGCCGCAATGCCTTTCTCCGCATCTAATAACAACATACATACATCTGCTTCATCCACCGCCTTGATAGCACGGATAACAGAATAAAATTCCAGGTCTTCATGCACTTTGGCCTTGCGGCGTATGCCGGCCGTATCGATCAGGACAAATTCTTTCTGAAAGAGATTATAATGGGTATGAATGGTATCACGGGTAGTACCGGCAATATCACTCACAATGGTTCTTTCTTCCCCGATCAGCGCATTCAGTAAAGATGACTTGCCCACATTGGGCTGACCAATGATGGCAAACTTTGGTAAAGCTGCTATTTCCCTGGTTTCTTCCGATGCATCTTCGGTAATGAGAGCGGCGATAGCATCCAATAATTCGCCGGTACCGCTGCCGCTGGCCGCAGCTATGAAAAAAATATGTTCAAAGCCAAGGCTATAAAACTCGGTAGCCTCCAGCATACGTTCATTTGTATCTACTTTATTCACGGTAAGAAAAACCGGCTTGGTGCTGCGGCGCAATACATCGGCCATGGCATCATCCAGGTTGGTCATACCGGTAGCTGCATCCACCATAAAAATGATGGCATTCGCTTCTTCCACCGCTACCAGTACCTGCTTGGCAATTTCTTTTTCAAACACATCTTCACTTCCATGTACAAAACCACCGGTGTCAATGACATTGAAGGTTTTGCCATTCCAGTCGGTAACACCATACTGGCGGTCACGGGTCACCCCGCTGATATCATCCACGATGGCCTTGCGCTGTTCCAGCAGGCGGTTGAATAATGTGCTTTTCCCTACGTTAGGTCTTCCTGCTATTGCTACGGTAAATGACATAATAATTGGTTAATGGCTGATAGTTCATTGTTCATGGCCGTTTCAAAACTATCTATGAACCATGATCCATGAACTATGAACCTGCTTTAATATCCGTATTCCTTTAACTGCATTTCATTCTCTCTCCACTTCGGTTTCACTTTCACGAACAGTTCTAAAAAAACTTTCTGTTGCAAAAACGCTTCAATATCTTTTCTGGCGGCTGAGCCGATCTTTTTGATCATACTGCCCTTCTCACCTATCAGTATCACTTTTTGTGTTTCCCGGTGAACGATGATGTCGGCCACTATCTTCACCAGCGATGCTTTTTCTTTGAATTCTCTTACCAGCACGGCTGTATGGTAAGGTATTTCATCCTGCGACAGTTCATAGATCTTTTCCCTGATCAGTTCACTGACAAAAAATTTAGTGGGCAGGTCGCTGATATCATCATCGGTATAATAGGGTTCACCTTCCGGCAACAGCTCCAGTACCGGTTTCAAAAAGCTTTTGATATTGATTCCGCTGGCAGCAGAAATGGTCAATATTTTTTTGCAGTACTTTTTGCTTTCAAAAAAAGTCACCGCTTCTTTTATTTTTTCCTGTGATGCCCTGTCGATCTTATTGATGACCACTACAGCCGGTACTTTCAATTTCAGCGCTTCAAAGATCGTATTGCACTCTTCCCGGTTCTCATTTACATCCACGATCAGCAGTGCCACATCCGCATCTTCAAGAGCACTCTTTACGGCCTGCATCATTTTTTCATGCAGCTTGTATTTAGGTTCAATGATACCCGGTGTATCAGAAAAGATGACCTGGTAATCCTTGCCGGTCATAATGGCCTTGATCCGGTGGCGGGTCGTCTGCACCTTGGGTGAGACAATAGCCAGCTTCTCCCCCATCAACGCATTAAGGAGAGTGCTTTTACCGGCATTGGGCCGGCCGAATATGTTTACAAAGCCTGTTTTCATAATAAAAACCTGCAGGTGCACACTACAGGCAGCAAGATGATGAGTAGGTAATCAATCCTTGCCAGTTGGTGTGCAACTGCTTGGAAAATTTAAAAAAGCCACCTGCAACTGCGGATGGCTTTTTTTGTTGCGAAGGGAGGGATCGAACCTCCGTCCGCCAGCCGGCGGATATGAGCCCGGAGTCAGAAGTTTTTTATCAGCTGCCAGATCCATTCACGGCCTTTGGCAGTTTTTAACTCCTTTTCTCTGCGCATCGCATTTGCTTTGTTTTCAAATAACTCACTATGAATTAATTTCCACGGCCGAAACTTTATAGTCCAGCCTTTTGTAGCCAGTTCATTGTGTGCTTTCAATCTTTCTCCGATATCTGAAGTATAGCCTATATAGATCTTCTTGAATTTCTCACTATAAAGGACATATACAGTAAACATAAGAAAAACCCCGCCTGCAGCGGGGATTTGGTTGCGAAGGGAGGGATCGAACCTCCGACCTACGGGTTATGAGCCCGTCGAGCTACCGCTGCTCTACTTCGCGATGTTGAGGCGCAAAGGTAAGCTTATACAGGTTATGTTCCAAAGAAAAAACGCCCTGTTTTGCAACAGAACGTTCCTTCATGGCTGTACCCCTTTATATATGACTATCCTTTAGAGACGCTGCTGGAGCCACTGCTTTTGATATCCCTTATCACACCATTGCCTTTGTACCGTACATCACTGGCGCCACTGGCCTGGGCTGATAATTCTTTATTCACCGTGATCTTAATATCACTGGCGCCGCTGGCCCTTGCATCACAGGTTTCTGACATTAATTCATATCCTTTAAAATCGCTGGCACCGCTGGCTTCCACATTTAATTGCGTAGCTGAACCGGAAACCATCATATCGGATGCACCACTCAGGTCAACAGTGAGTTTATTCACATCCAGTTTTCCTTTCAGGTCGCTGGCGCCGGATTGCTTGATGGAAAGTTCACTGGCTTTTAATGTACCGGTTATAAATACATCGCAGGCTCCGCTGATATCCAGTTTGTCAATTTGCTTAAAGGATATATAGGCTTTCAGCTTTTTATTACCGGTACTCCAGCTCATTCCTTTACTGTCATAACTGATATGCAGGATGCCGTCCTTCACTTCCACTTTTATACGTTCACGGTGTTTTGTTTCCGCTGCACTTACAGCAACTGCTTCTTCATTGCTCTGGTTCAGGTACACATCAAAGGCGTTTGACAAACTGATACCATGAAAATTTTTGGCTTCTCTTACTTCTGCATTCGGGTCATTCACCTTCTGGGCAACCGCCACAATACTGCAAACAACAGCCAGCAACAGGATTGATAATTTTTTCATTTTTTTCTTTTATCGGTTGAATTAAATTTTTGATACAGTACCACCTGTATTTGTTTTGATTTCTTTGATGGATGCATTGCCTTTATAGCGTACCACACCCCCGGTATTGGCCTTTACCTGTAATTCCTTTTCTGCTTTTACAGATACAATGGCGCCGGTACTGACGGTTACATTACAATTGGATGTGGCCATATCTTCTCCTTTAAACTTGCTGCCGGTATCTCCGTCAACCGTAAGTTTATCGGCACGGCCGGATAAATTAATTTTGGATCCGGTATTCTGGCTCACTTTCAGGGTTGTTACCTCCACATCACCATCAATCAATGCACCGGTATTGGCTTTAATATCCAGGGTGGCTGATTTTATTGACCCGACAATATTTACATCAGCGCCGGTATTGGCATTTAATATATCCAGGGTTTTAAAAGAAACATAGGCCTTCAGGTTCTTGCTTTCTTTTTTCTTGTTGACGGCACCCATCTTGCTGTCATAGTGAATTTTCAGGATGCCGTTCTCTACTTTAGTAATAATGCGGTCACGGTATTCTGTTTTTGCGGCGCTGACAGCCACTTCCTCCGTATTGCCCTGGGTAAGTGTTAGTTCAATACCTGTTGCCACTTCAATTCCGTGAAAACTGCCTGCTGTTCTTTTTTCCGCATTGGGGTCGTTGATGGTCTTTTGAGCCATAATTGCCACACTGCATAGCATCACTAAAAAGGATAAGAATAACTTCTGCATAATAATTGGTTTAGAAGTGGTACGAAAGCGGACGTAGAAAAGTTACAGCCCGAAGAAAAAAAATTGTACTTATTTTTGCATCAGTTCTACGCTTTTATAAAAGCGTTGGTTTTCAATGTCCCGCAAAAGCGGGGCAGGTTTCCCGGGGTGCTTCGAAAGAGGCTGAGATCAAACCCGTAGAACCTGGACAGGGTAATGCCTGCGCAGGGAAGGAGTAACAGAAGGTCCTTTCTCTCACAGCGTTTCCCTCTTATTTTTTAAACTTTTAAAACTTAAAAAATGAAGAGGATTTTTATCACCGGCTGTATTATTTTATCAGCCCTCCTTGCATTTTCTCAACAACCTGAAACAGTAAAAGACAGTTTTTACCTGCTGTCACCTGTAGAAGTCAGGGCAGTAAGGGCAGCCGAGAATGCCCCTTTCACCAAAACAAACCTATCCAAAAAGGAACTGGCTAAAGTGAACCTGGGACAGGATATTCCTTTTCTGCTGAACCAGACACCTTCCGTTGTTATCAACTCCGATGCAGGAAATGGGGTGGGTTATACCGGCCTCCGCATCCGCGGTACGGATGCCACACGGATCAATGTAACACTCAATGGCATTCCCTATAACGATGCAGAGAGCCAGGGTTTATTTTTTGTGAACCTGCCTGATTTTTCCTCATCAGCAGGCAGTGTGCAGATACAAAGAGGTGTGGGTACATCCTCCAACGGCGCCGGTGCATTTGGCGCCAGTATTAATTTCAGCACCAACGAAGTAAACAGTAAACCTTATCTTGAATTGAACAACAGCTTTGGATCTTTCAATACCTGGAAAAATACCATCAAAGCCGGAAGCGGATTGCAGAATGGCTTCAGCACTGATATCAGACTGTCCCGCATTGTTAGTGATGGATTTATTGACAGGGCCAGCAGCGACCTGAAATCATTCTATTTTACTACCGGATATACAAATAATAAATCCACTGTCCGTGTTAATGTTTTTTCCGGCAAAGAAAAAACCTACCAGGCATGGTACGGCATTTCAGAAGCAGATCTGAAAGCCGGCAACAGAACAGTAAACTATGCAGGAACAGAAAGGCCCGGCGAACCCTACGATAATGAAACCGATAACTACACCCAGACACATTACCAGTTTTTCTTCAACCAGCTGATCGGCAAAAAATTTACCTTACATACGGCCCTGTTCTTAACAAAAGGAAAAGGCTATTATGAACAGTACAAGGCAGATGAAGCATATGCCGATTATGGTTTTCCGGACCCGTTACCAGCAGGGGGAATAAACATTACCAATTCTGATATGGTAAGGCAGCTTTGGCTGGACAATGATTTTTATGGCAATATTTTTTCGCTGCAGTACAAAACAGATAAAACACAGGCAACGCTTGGCGGAGGCTATACCCGTTATGACGGCAATCATTTTGGCAAAGTGATCTGGGCGGAAAAAGGATTGACCTCTGTTGATAACTGGTATGATCTCGATGCGAAGAAAACAGACTTTAATGTGTACCTGAAGCAGCAAACAAAATTTGCAAACTACTGGTACGGGTTCTACGACCTGCAGTTCCGCAGTGCCAGATACATTATTGAAGGCTTCCGCAATAACCCCGGGCTGTTCATTGATAACAATTTTAATTTCTTCAATCCCAAAGCCGGAATCAGCTATAACCGTAACAACTGGAAAGGCTATGCATCCTTTGGCATAGCCAACAAAGAACCTAACCGGGATGATTTTGAAGCCGGGACAGCACAACAACCCAGGCCTGAAAGATTGCAGGATGTGGAAGCCGGTATTGAACGTACGGGCAAAAAATTCAGCTGGTCTGCCACACTCTATTATATGAATTATAAAGACCAGTTAGTACTAACCGGAAAGATCAATGATGTGGGAGCATACACCCGGACCAACATTCCGAATAGCTACAGGACCGGAGTAGAATTACAGGGTGCCTGTAAATTCAGCGATTGGATGAATGCAACCGCTAACCTGGCGCTGAGCCGTAATAAAGTGAAGAATTTTACGGAGTATATTGATGACTATGATAATGGTGGGCAAAAAGAGATCAGTTACACTTCTTCTGATATTGCCTTCTCCCCTTCAATCGTTGGCGGAGCAGGTATTAATTTTTTACCGGTGAAAAAGGGGGAATTGAGCCTGTTTAGCAAATATGTAAGCAAACAATACCTCGATAATACACAGAATGACAACAGGGCATTGAATGCTTTTTTTGTACAGGATATCAGGGCTATCTACACGGTGAATCCAAAGTGGTTGAAAGAGATAAGTATCATTGCACAGGTCAGCAATGTATTCAACAGGAAATATGAACCAAACGGTTATACCTTCAGCTATATCTACGGCGGGACAACAACAACGGAGAACTATTATTTCCCCATGGCAGGAACCAATTTCTTAATAGCGTTAAATATTAAGTTGTAGGACCAAACTTTTCCTGCCAGGCCAATACACCACCAATAAGGTTCTTGGTGTTCTTGAATCCCAGTGTATCCAAAAACAGGCAGGCCATCATGCTGCGCTGTCCGCTGCGGCAGTGGATGATGATCTCTTCGTCTTTCAGGTCATCCAGTTCATCGGTTTGCATCGTTTGTATCTTTCCCAATGGAATGAGCTTGCCACCGATATTAAATTCAGCGTATTCTGACGGTTCACGGCAATCTATCAGGTTGATTTTTTCGCCGGCATCCATGCGGGCCTTTAATTCTTCAACGGTAATGGTCTGCATAAACAATCAAACATTATATAGGTGAAGGTATTTCTGCTTTAGTTGTATCTCTGACGGGTTTATCTACCTGCAACCAGACATCAATCGTTTGGCCGGAACGGATCTTTTGAATTCTCTTTTCATCATCGAAACGTTCGGGGTTTTGTTTGTATATCCAGGCACCTAAGGTATCTGTAACATTGGCATCTGTAACAATAGCGCCGATCACAATGCCATTGGCTTCCAGTATCTCCTTCGCTTCTCCAAATAACATCCCGGTTATTACAGGTACTGTAAACTCTCTTTCTCCTACCCCGTCTCCGAGCACCAGCGAAATCACACTGCCTTTTCTGATTTTAGTTCCGGGAGTAATAATCTTTCCGTTATACCATTGTTCCAGCACCGCATTCTTGGCAAAGTCAGGCTTAAAAGTTGTATCACCAATCTTCAGATCCATATTCTTCAGTACCATTTCTGCATTCCGGTAACTATACCCTACAAGATTAGGCATTTCTATTTCAGGGGGGATGGCCCTGCTGATGACGAGGTAAACTGTTCTGTTCGATTTTACCACCTCATCAGCATCCGGAAATTGTTTGATGACAGACATGGGCCTTGCTGTATCAACATAGATAGAATCCTGTATATCCACATCAAAGCCTGCTTTCTTTAAAATCTTCCTTGCTTCCTCGTACGACTTGCCGGTAACGGAAGGAACGGTAGCTGCCTTGCCATGACCAGTCAGCCAATTAAGTGAAAGCAGAAATAAGAAAAACAATCCCAAAGCCAGTAAAATACCCACCAGGATATTAACCCATAAAGGACGTTGTGTAATGAATTTCAGCATGAAAAGGTCAGATTAGTATTTATTAGCGGAGCGATTATTCAGGAAAACACTCCATTACAATTTTAGTATAAAATTCTTTCAGGCTCCATCCCATTGCCCTTACCTGTTGCGGCACCACACTGGCTTCACTCTGCCCGGGTATGGTATTTATTTCCAGCATATAAGGCTTCCCTTCAGCTTCATTATAAATAAAATCAATTCGTATCACTCCCCTGCAATTAAACACAGCATAGATTTTCTTTGCTGCATCCCTTATTTTATCAGCTGCCGCTTCGTCAACTTCAGCAGGTGTGGTTTCCGTTGATTTTCCTTCATACTTTGCCTCAAAGTCAAAGAAGCTCTTGCTTTCATCCACTACCACTTCAGTCAATGGTAACACAATAATGTTGCCTTTTGATTTGAAAACTCCAACAGTAAACTCCCGGCCATTGATCATTTCTTCTACCAGCACCTGGTCATCTTCCTTAAATGCTTTTTCAATAGCACCGGCCAGATCATCAGCAGGTTTATCCACTTTGGACATTCCTATGCTGGAACCGCCATTATTGGGTTTTACAAATACTGGAAACTTCAGCCTGTCTTTTATCTCTTCTGCATTGTATGAATTATTTTTTAGAAGTACAACAGACCGGGAAACAGCAATACCTGCCATAGCGGCCACGGCTACTGCATATCCTTTATTAAAAGTAATAGCAGAACTGGCAGCATCACAGCCAGTATAAGGTATTTTCAATGTGTCGAAATAGCCCTGCAGTTTGCCATCTTCACCCGGTGTGCCATGCATTCCAATATACACAGCGTCAAAGATGATTTTGCCCCCGGGCAGCAAAATAGAAAAATCGTTTTTATCAACTGTAATTTTTGTCCCGTCTGGCTGCTCATAGAACCAGCCTTGAGGATTAATATCTATTTTATAGACATTGAACAGGTTTCTGTCCAGGTTATTATCGATGGTGTTGGCGCTTCGGTAAGAGATTACGGCTTCTCCGGAAAAGCCGCCTGTAACAAGAGCTATATTCTTCTTCATTGTGGTTGTGTATGGATTTGGGCTTCCGCAAAACGGAAACAGCTATGCAAATATTGCAGAATTATTTAAGATGCCCAACCATTGGGTTGTTAATCAGTTAGCATTAACAAAAAATATGATAAACAACAATAGTAAAGAAAAAACGCTGCGGAAATAAGAAAGGTGAAGGTTGTTCACCCTTCACCTTTTTACGACGGGAAATATCACCCGCCACTCATTCGGCAGCTCTCGCTGCTGCACCCATTTTAGGTATGAAATAAAGTTATGTCAAAAACGAGGCGAATGCAAAAAATCAATGCAGAATTTATGCACACCGCCCCGGTCTCAGGCAATATGTAACTTATCTTTCTTGGCAATCAACTGATCAACCGTTTCCTGGTACATTTCATCGGGCACACAACAATCAACCGGGCAAACAGCTGCACACTGAGGCTCTTCATGAAAGCCCTGGCACTCTGTACATTTATTAGGAGTGATATAATACGTATCAACAGAAACAGGGGCATTTTTTTGCTCTGCATCTACCACCGTTCCATCCAGGAGGGTAAAAGAACCTTTAACAGATGTACCATCGGCAATAGCCCATTCTACGCCACCTTCATAAATAGCATTATTGGGACATTCGGGTTCGCAGGCACCGCAGTTGATGCATTCTTCAGTGATCTTGATAGCCATAAAAAATTGATTAACGGGTTGAGAATTACTTTTGCGTGACAAAATTAACTGTTTTCCAATCCGGATGAATTGGTTTGGCAATTTTTATTTACAGCCGGCCAGCCTAATTTGCACCCGGGTTGAAATTAACTTACTCTCAAATTTATTAAAGGGAAATGAACTTACTGCACCGAATCCATCTGATGAATAAACTGGGCGAATATATGCTCTCCGGGGACAGAGACTGGGCTGATGCATTGGAAAAAGCCGGACGGGAAAACGGGTGGTTCATACCGGAGTTTGTAGAAGCATCGGTAAAAAATATTACTGCATCCTTTTTGAAAAAGGAAACCCTGGAAAATTGGGCACAAGTATACCAGCTTTCAGCCAGTAACCAATCACCGAAAACTGTCGGCATCGTAATGGCCGGTAATATACCCCTGGTAGGTTTTCATGATTTTTTATGTGTTTTTATGACCGGACACAAGGCCATTCTTAAACCCTCCTCAAAAGACCAGGTATTGATCAAACACCTTGTGCAAAAACTTATTGAGTGGGAGCCCGGCCTGGCCGAAGCAATTCAATTTAGCGAAATGCTGAAAGGCTGCGATGCCTATATTGCCACTGGTAGTAATAACACTTCCCGGTATTTTGAATATTATTTTGGCAAATACCCCCATATTATCCGCCGGAACCGCACATCAGTGGCCATACTAACCGGGCAGGAAACCGACACAGAACTGGGCAAACTGGCAGACGATGTTTACCTGTACTTCGGATTGGGCTGCCGGAATGTGACCAAGATATATGTGCCCCGGGATTATGATTTTGTTACCCTGCTGGAAATTTTCAAAAAGTATAACTACCTGGCCGATCATCATAAGTATAAAAACAACTACGACTATAACCTGGCCCTCCACATATTGAATAAGAAATTTTATATGACCAACGGCTCGGTGCTGCTTGTAGAAGAGCCGGGGCTCTTCTCGCCCATCAGCCAGCTCAATTATGAATTTTATAACGATAAAGATTTACTGGCCGAACAGCTTTTGCAAAACCCCGATATGCAATGCCTTGTCAGTAAAGAGCATATCCCCTTTGGCGGGGCCCAGTCACCCTCGCTGACAGAATATGCAGACGGTATAGATACGATGGATTTTCTCAGGAACCTGTAAAATCCGTACAAAACGGTATACAGCGAGCAAGATTGAATAGTATTTTTATTGGATATTTGAAGTACGAAAGTCTTAGTAAAGATTTGTTAAACTAAATTGACGGTCAACAAACTTGGTATGACAGTTTGTTATTTTGTACAGCAAAGGCATAGGTTTTGATTACCTGCATTAACCAAAAGCATTCAAAAGAAAAAAAGATATAACACTATGAAACTGAAACAAATTTTATTGATTGTTGCCATTAGCGCCGTGTCGGCTGTCGGCAGTGTGTGGATTTATGGAAAAATCACCGGCAAACAGCCCAATTTTGTTCAGTCTGAAAACGGGAAAATTCCTGCCAATTACGCAGGCTTTTTTGATAACGTAGCCGGCGCCGGTGAGCCTATTGATTTTACCAAGGCTGCCAATGCAGCAGTACCGGCTGTTGTGCACATCAAGACCAAGATTCCGGCCAAAAGAATCAGTAACCAGCTACCCCGCAGCCGGGGCAACAGTATGGAAGACTGGTTCAACCAGTTCTTTGATTTTGGCCCACAGATTCAGCCGGAACAAAGAGCTTCAGGAAGTGGCGTCATTATCAGTGAGGATGGATACATCATTACCAACAACCATGTGATCTCTGATGGCGGTGAAGGTGTGGCAGATGAGATAACAGTAACCCTGAATAATAAAAAAACATATAAAGCAAGGGTCATCGGTAAAGATCCCAGCAGTGATATTGCTGTTTTAAAAATTGATGGTAATGGATTTCCCTTCCTCTTATATGGCAACTCTGATAATGTAAAACTCGGCCAATGGGTGCTGGCCATTGGTTATCCGCTTACGCTGGAAACAACCGTAACAGCAGGTATCGTTAGCGCCAAAGGAAGAAATATCGGTATTAACCAGCGTCAGAGCAAGACACCCATTGAAGCCTTTATACAGACTGACGCTGCAGTAAACCAGGGTAACAGCGGTGGCGCATTGATTACTACTGACGGTCAGCTGGTAGGTATCAACTCGGCTATTTATGCTCCCACCGGAACCTATGCGGGTTATTCGTTTGCCATACCTGTCAACCTGGTAAAGAAAATAGTAAATGACCTGATCAAATATGGCGATGTAAAAAGACCTTACCTCGGTGTATGGGTAGCAGAAGACAAAATAGATGCGGGTGACGGCGCCCATATCGGTAATGTAGCGAAAGACGGCGCTGCTGCTGCCATTGGTCTGAAACCAGGCGACGTCATCACAAAGATCAATGACGCAACCATTACGTCCTGGACTGAATTACAGGCTACAGTATCCTCTTACAATGCCGGCGATAAGATCAACATTACTTACAAACGCAATGGAAAAGAATATACCGCTACGGCAACCTTAACCGCCAAGTCAGGAACCTTTGATGAAATAGCCACTAATACCGTTGGCGAAAAGCTGGGTGCTGACCTGGTGACAATTGATAAAAAACAAGCTATGCAGTACGAAGTGGAAGGTGGTGTGCTGGTGAAAAAGATCAAACAGGGCGGGCCTTTCAGCAAAACAAGGATGCAGGATGGTTTTATCATCACCAGTGTAAATGGCACAGATATCACCAATATTGAAGAACTGAGCCAGGCTATTCGCAGTCTGAAAGGAGAAACCATTCAACTGGAAGGTTTTTATCCCGGTTATGATGGCATCTATCGTTACCCGCTGAATATTGGGGAAGAATAAACAATAAAAGAAACGGATAAAAAAATGGTCACCCGGGGTGACCATTTTTTATCCTGATAGTTATTTCTCATAAATAAGAAATTCCCACGGCTGCATTTCAAAACTCCGGGTTGTATTGAAATCACTTTCAGCACCGGAAAAAGCATTCCTGAAAACACCGGCCACTTTTTCGTCATTTATATCAAAGTGCAGGTCTTTCTCCCCGGACATATTCAATATGACCAGCACTTCTTTCATGCCGTTTTTTCGCAAAAAGGCAAAAACATTTTTAGCATCACTTGTTTTGATACGAAATGTTTTTACCTGTACATCTCCGCTTCTCAATGCCGGATGATTGGTATGCAGGTTCAGCAGGGTTTTGTAAAAATCATGCAGTTGATTAGTACCTGTCCAGGCAATGGTATCCTTATCAAAGAATTTAATTCTCTTTAAGTTAGGCAGCTCCTGTCCTGAATAGAGCAATGGAATACCATTCCAGGTGGCACTGAAAACAGCCAGTGCTTTGGCCATATCCCCATATTTTTCATATTCAGTTCCGTTCCAGCTGTTCTCATCATGGTTGGTGGTAAACCAGGCCCGCATGGTACTATCGCCCAGGTCATCGTAACGTTTCAACACGGTATAAAGCGAATCCAGCGGTTGTTTTTGCTGGTAAAAATCTTTGGCCCGGTGCATCCATGTCCAGGTATAGCTGGCATCGAATGCCTCACCGTATTCGGGAGAATCGAGTTCATCAAACTCACCCAGCCAGAATAAAGGTTTGACAGCATCAATTTCTGTGCGGGCCTCCTTCCAAAAATCAAGTTCTACCCAAAAAGCAAGGTCGGCACGGAAACCATCTATATCACACTCTTCTACCCAAAACTTCATTGCATCTTTCATAGCCTGCCGAAGGGCCGGGTTCTTAAAATCCAGTTCAATAATGTCATCCATCCCCGAAGCGATCTTGAAATCATTGGTAGCAGAATCTTTCAGGTAATACTCCGGGTGTTCTTTGGTCCATTTATGATCCCACCCGGTATGGTTGGCCACCCAGTCAATGATTACCTTCATACCCATTTCATGTGCTTTTTTTACCAGGTTTTTAAAATCATCCAGGGTGCCAAATTCAGGGTTGATTGAAGTGTAATCGGAACAGGCATAATAACTGCCCAGCGATCCCTTTTTATTCTTTTGAGCAATGGGTGTTACCGGCATGAACCATAGGGCATGAACACCCATTTCTTTCAGGCGGGGCATTTCCCGTACAAACGCATCAAATGTTCCTTCTACAGTATATTGCCGCACATTCACTTCATAAATATTGGTGTTATGTGCCCATTCAACGGGTCTGAATCTGTTTAGCATAGTTGTTGTCGTCGTTTTTTTATTCTTCTCTTCTTTTTGGGGCATGAGTTTACATGACCCGGCTAAAATAATTATGAAAAAAGCAAGCAAATACATTCGCATACACCGGTCTTTTTGCGAAAGATAAGAAGAACATTTGATGAAGATGGTTGTTGTTAATCACACAATCAAGTATTATTACCTTTACACCATGAAGAGTTTTGACGTTCCAATCATCTACCGTAGTCCATTGATTTCAGCCGTAAAAAAGAAGCGGAAAGAAATGGATAAAATGAAAAAACCTGCCTTGCCGGCAGGCAGGGACTTTACACCAACCCTTTTGGATTTTGGACCGTTACAGGTTTACCTGGCCCGACATTTCGGTTTTTGTTACGGAGTGGAAAATGCCATAGAAATTGCTTTCAGAACGGTGGAAGAAAATCCCGGCAAACGTATCTTCCTGCTAAGTGAAATGATTCATAACCCGCAGGTAAATGCTGATCTTATTGCACATGGCATTGAATTTTTACAGGATACCCATGGTAAACAACTAATACCATTTGAGCAAATTACGGCTGATGATATTGTACTGATACCTGCTTTCGGCACTACGCTTGAAATTGAAGAAAAGCTGAGAAAAATTGGTATCCAGACTGAAAAGTACAACACCACCTGCCCCTTCGTAGAAAAGGTATGGAACCGGAGCGAACAGATTGCAGGGAAGGATTATACCATCATCATTCATGGTAAGCCGCAGCATGAGGAAACAAGGGCTACATTCTCCCATGCTGCTGCCAATGCGCCTTCAGTTGTGATAAAAGATATGACGCAGGCTGTAGAACTTGGCAGGTTTATATCCGGCGAAAGACCGGCAAAAGAATTTTATTCTGTTTTTAATAACCAATATTCCGAAAATTTTGATGTGAACAAAGACCTTGAAAGAATCGGGGTCGTCAATCAAACTACCATGCTGGCCAGCGATACCCAGTCAATCGCTGATTATTTGAAAAAAATTATGCTGGACAAATACCAGCCGGAAAATGCGGAAGAAAGATTTGCAGAAACCAGGGATACACTTTGTTATGCCACCAATGATAACCAGACTGCGGTGACAGGCATGTTGCAAACAAAATCCGACCTTGCTATTGTTGTCGGTGGTTACAATTCTTCCAACACCTCGCACCTGGTAGAGCTTTGTGAAGACAGATTACCAACCTACTTTATCAATAATGAAGAAAAGATTTTAAGTGAAAATGAAATACTGCATTTCAACTTTCACACCAAAGAAGAATTGCAAACCAGTAATTACCTGCCTGTAAAATCACCCGTAAAAATATTGATCACCAGCGGCGCTTCCTGCCCCGATGCGCTGGTAGAGGGGGTCATCCGCAAACTGGTAAGCTTTTACCCGGAAGCCAAATCACTGGATGAGATGGCCAAAAGTTTTCAATGAAAAATCCCGGTTTGTGACCGGGATTGAATTTCATTGAATTATTTTTTATTATTTGTATAACAACTCATAGTATTCATGCGCCATCCGGTTGCTGTCAAACGGGAAGCGAACATCCTGCATACCGTTTTTCATTACCTGCCTCCAGGTATTGTAGTTTTCGTAATACAATGGAAGTATTTCCTTCTCCAATATCTCATATAATTTTTCCAGGTCGTACTCATCCTGCTCATGAACAGCCATATTAGCATAATCGGCTTTGGGCACTACAAAACCGTTATGACCGTGATTGATAAATTCAGGTATCCATCCGTCATCTGTAGAAAAATTAATAGCACCATTCATCGCAGCCGTCATACCACTGGTTCCGGATGCCTCCCTTGGTACTCTTGGATTGTTTAACCAAACATCGGCTGCCTGTTTTAGTCGCTTGGATAATCCAAGTTCGTAACCGATAAGCACCGCTACATTCTTGAAGCGTTTGCTCAGATGTACCAACTGGTTAAACTCACTGATAGCCGGGTGATCAACCGGGTAGGGTTTGCCGGCCCAGATGATCTGTACAGG
>CAYPBW010000034.1:17064-19633 GCA_964409055.1 uncultured Chitinophaga sp.
TGATAGCCGGGTGATCAACCGGGTAGGGTTTGCCGGCCCAGATGATCTGTACAGGATATTTACTGTTGCTCAATAATTTTTCAAACCGCTGCTCATCCGTAGTAATCAGCCCAGCCCGTTTATAGCCTGCAAATCTTCTTGCCCATACTATGGTGAATACATCGGGGTTAAAGAGCTTGCCCGTCTGGTCTGCTACTATTTCAAATGCCCGTTTCTTTAAATATTTCTTACGATCATCAATTCCATAATCATCACCGGCCTCCATGAACTTGTACAACTGCTTGTCCGCCCAATACCGCCAGTTTTGCGCATTGGTGATAGAAATGATAGGACAGATACTCTCATGTTTGCTCCACATAGCCCTTGACACATGGCCATGTAATTGTGAAACACCATTGGCCAGCCTGGCAAACCGTAACGCTGCCAGTGAATGATTGAACTGATCGCTGTCGTTGCCATAAAGATTCTTTACTTCATCCACAGTCAGGCCGCAGAAATAACTCATTTTATGACAGAGATAAATATCATGCTTCTCATTACCAGCCTCTTCAGGTGTATGCGTGGTGAATACCAGTCGTTTTTTTACGTCACTAAGATTATTACCAAATTTTTTATACAGATAAAATGCTGCTGACAAGCCATGTGCCTCATTCAGGTGATACAACTCCGGATTGAAACCTAAAAGGTCTATCAGCTTGGCCCCGCCAACACCGAGCAATATGAACTGTGCTACTTTAGTGGCTACGTTAGCATCATAAAGCCGGTGTGTAATGGTTTGTGATACGTAATCATTTTCCGGAAGGTCGGTAGACAGGAGAAACAAGGGCGCAGTCTTGAAAATATCCGGGTTTAAATACCATGCCTTTACCCACACCGGGTGTTCATGTATGGTAATCTGAAACTTTATGCCTGTATCTTCTAAAAAACTGTATTGTTTTTCATTCCAGGCCACATCAAGTGTTTGGTCCTGGTTTCTTTCCTGGTCATAATATCCGTATTTCCATAAAATACCAATACCGATCAGGTTTTGCCTGAGTTCATAAGCGCTGCGCAAATGTGATCCTGCTAAAAAACCCAGGCCGCCGGAATAAATCTTTAGTGGCTGATGGGTGGCAAATTCCATAGAGAAGTAGGCCACTTTTTTAGAATAACGTTCTTCAACGGGATACGGAACTGAAAAGGGAGTAAAGCTCATAATGTGTTCTTTTTACACGAAGACGCAAGATAAAATTAAATATTCAATAATACTAAGTGAAGAAGCACCGTTAAGAAAGACTTTTGCACAAATAGTGGAAAATAATAGGCATACGGTCGATTAAATACAATTCTGACAGGGCTACCTTTTTTGTTTACTGCCTGTTGAGGGTTTTATATATTTCTTTCGGGTAAAGCTGCCATCAAAAGAACATTTAAGACCTCTGCGGGAACCACAGCCTTCTTCTTCTTTTAACGTAACAGCGTTCGAAGTGAAGATAAACTTCAGCCGGCAAGGATCTCCTTCCTCTTTGTACTCTGCCGTACTGGATGATTTGATCAGGGCCTCTCCTTTTAATTCGCCGGTACAGGCGCCATTGTCTTTTTCAAAATGGATAAAGAAACTTATCCTGTCATTTTTACGGCCATCCCTCACCGACACAAGGTTCATTTTACCATTGGCATAATCTGCAGACCATTTATGTTTACGGGGTAAGGTATCTATCGGGTTGATGAGTTCTGTGATCTTGTCCTCCAGGGCCTCCGTCATGATCAGCATAAAATTCTTAGCCGCCGCATTCAATATGTATACTTCTTTGCCTTCACTGATAGTACCGTCTTTGTTTTTTCGGGCTATGGTTTGTGTGATGGTATACTTCCTGTCAAGTGTGGCTGACTGACTGGTTGAGCTTTGCTTATCCGGCCGTAACAGCGGCATCCCGGCAATAAACTGTTCGTTTTCATCAAAGGCAAGCAGAAAATAAGCCCTTTTATCGGCACTCATTGTTTTGACAAAAAGATATTGCTCGGCCTTTGGAGCAATGGCTTTGCCTAACGCATAAATTTTGGGTTTAACACCTTTGGCAAAAACCTTTCTTAACACAGAATCAGGTACAAACTGTGTAAATATTTTATAACTGATCAGTAATGAGTCTTTTTCCTTTTTAGCCAATGAGCTATCCGAATATTGCACAGGCAGGTTTAAGGGCTGGAAAAATTCGATAAAATCAGAAACTTCAACAGGATCATCTCCCGAAAGGGATATTTTTTTCTTGCCCTTGCAGCTTTCCAGCCCAATCACCAGAAACAGGATAAAAAGGAGTTTTGAAAATAATCGCATCCGAAAATATTTCTTCCCGAATGTAAGGGATTTTATAATGACCGGCTTCCTGCGCCGGTTAAGAAATTTATTTTAGCTTTGTCTAAAATAATTTTTAGGCATGCTAAATTACTCTGTTAGCGAAGAAAATTATATCAAGGCGATATTTCACCTGCAACAACAGGAAGGAACTGTCACTACCAACGCACTGGCCGGAGAACTGAATACCCGCCCGGCTTCTGTTACAGATATGATGAAAAAATTAAAAGCCAAGAA
>CAYPBW010000035.1:0-15784 GCA_964409055.1 uncultured Chitinophaga sp.
GACCCGGTGATTATATGAGCTTTTCTGCATTCAGGGCATTATATCCCGGCAGCGGGGAATACACCATACCGTCTGGTACCAAACGTATCAGGGGACAGGTAATATCAAATAATACTAATGAAGCCAACAGTGTGTACCGTTTGCAGGACGAAAGTGGCGCTGGTATTTATCTTTTTACCCTATCTGGCTCAGATGTTTATCCTATGGGTTCTATACTGGAAATAGATGCTACTGGCGGTGGGAAGCTAATCTTGTATAATGGGGACCTAGAGCTGATGAGTGTGCCAAAGACCAATATTGCAAAGGTGAGTGGCTCTATAAATATCGCACCGCGGGTTGCAACTATTGCAGATATTATTATCAATAGGAACACATGGGCATCTTCCCTTGTAAAGATCAATAATGTGACATCGATTTCACAGGCGTCCTCTAACTCAACTGGTGTTACCTACAATGTTACAGACGCTACCGGAACCCTGTCCATGTTTGTAAGAAATACATCAGGAATCACCGTAAATACAAGCGGTACATCGGTAACCGGTTATGTTTCGATTTACAATACGACCACCCAGATCGGAATCCGCACCGCTGCGGATATTCAATAAATTAAAACTGAACTCTGAAAAATAATTTTATGCAAATGAACAGTAAACACAATCGGATAAGCATGGCAGCAGTTGTACTGCTTGCCAGTTTATTTATTGTATCATGCGAAAAGAAATTTACGGATCCCCCGCCTATTGGTGAGCCGGATGTAGTGGCCAATATCAGCATCAAGGATGTAAAAGCCCGTTATACATCAGGGGCGCCCGTACAGATCACCGATGATGCGATCATCGAAGGGGTTGTTTCCTGCGATGACCGAAGCGGCAACTATTACCAGCAAATTGCCATCCAGGATTCTACCGGAGGTGTACTCTTGCGTCTGGGTAGCTTTAACCTGTTCAATTATTACCCCGTTGGCCGTAAAGTGTATGTAAAGCTGAAAGGCTTATATCTTGGTCAGTACAATGGTACGTTACAATTTGGTGGTGGTATTGATTCTGCCTATATCAACCAGGGTGGTGTAACACTGCTGGCTGCCAACCTGCTGGATAAACATATTATTAAGGGGGCGCTGAACCAACCTTTGGTACCCAAAGTGGTTACTGTATCACAATTGACCACCAGCCTGCAGGATAAATATGTAAGTACCCTGATCAAATTAGTAGGCTATGAATTTGCCTCTTCTGACAGGAATAAGAACTATGCCGATGATAATGCTTCTGGTAACAGAACATTGCAAGATTGTTCAAACATTTCAGCCAACAGGATTACTCTCCGTACCAGTAACTACAGCAATTTTGCAACCCTACCGGTGGCACAGGGAAATGGCGAGATCATTGCGGTGTATTCATTCTTTGGATCGACCAAGCAGCTTACTATCAGGGATACTACAGATGTACGGTTTTATAACCCCCGTTGCCCTACCGCAAGCGGCGATGGCCAGATAAACCTCACTTCATCGCCTGTAACTTTCAACTTCGATAACCTGGGAACCGCAGGATTGCCTGCAGGGGTGTATGTGAAAGAAAGTGCATCCAGTTCGTATATAGGAAATGATGGATTTGTTTACCAGTCAAACTTTAATAACGGTACTGCCTGGAACCAGACTTCTGCCGGATTTAAAAACTTTGCATCTGCAACCGGACTGACTTCTACTGCTTCTACATCAACCCAGGCTTCTGCAACGAACAGGGCATTAGGTTACAGGCAAACCAGTTCATTCGGGGATCCCGGCGCTGCTTTTGCTTTCCTGCTCTCCAACACAACAGGTAAGTCAAACCTGCAGTTGGAATTTAAGCTGCAGTCATTAGATGCTGTTACACTGGGCCGCACCACCACATGGCGGGTAGATTATGCTACAGGTTTGAATCCTGCATTCTTTTCTACCGTTGCCACCAGCCCGGCAACAATTGCAACAACCAATGGCACTTTTTCAAATAACACTGTTACCGTGAATTTCGGTAGTCTTTTAAATAATATTAACCAGCCTGTCTGGATAAGAATAATAACGCTGGCTCCGACAACAGGTTCAGGTAACAGGCCGTCCACCGGAATTGATGATGTAAGGTTTAGCTGGAATTAAACTATTTTATAGTAAGAGAACTATTTGATTTCGTAAAAAGTAATTGAATGAAAAAGATATTAATTGTATTTGCTCTGCTTTTGACAATACTGAGCAGTAATGCACAGTTTTCACATGAGCCTTTTAACTATACTCCCGATCCAACTTTTGGAATTTATACGCAAAGCAGTGCAGCTTGGGTAAGGATTAATACGGGAGACTCAATATTAGTAACCAGTGGGAGCCTTACCTATCCAGGTTTGCCTGCCTCTACCGGAAATAAGATAGCATTTGATGGAACAGGCAGTGATAATTACCGAGTTTTCGGAACAGCAGTAACATCAGGTTCGGTTTATTATTCGTTCATATTAAATGTATCAGCGCTTGGTGGTCTTACTACTACAGGCGGGTATTTCTCCGGCCTACTTCAAACAGCTTCCACTTCAGCTTTTGGTGCGACTTTATGGACAAGACTCAGTACAACCCCGGGTAAATACAATGTAGGTATATCTACACGTAGTAACTCGGCCGTAAGCTGGCTAAGTGCCGACTTAGATCCTGTAACATCCTATTTCATAGTTGGTGCCTATGATATAATTACGGGTACTGCCAATGATGTAGCTCGTATCTGGCTAAATACTTCTGCAATTGGAGGTGCTGAACCTGCTCCTGATGCTACATCTGTTCCAGGTACTGATTTGGGCACTGCAGGTATAGAACGTTTTTTACTTAGACAAGATAATGCTACTAATACACCATTCATTGAAATGGATGAATTGAGAGTGGGTACAACGTGGGCCGACGTTACTCCCAGCGGAGCTGTTCCCACACTTACTATTTCCTCGCCACTTACATCATTTGGAAATGTATGTGTCAATACTACTGCAGGTCCCAATACATTTACCATTTCAGGTTCAAATCTTACTACAGCTAATGTAAATGTGGCAGCCTTAGCAGGTTTTGAATACGCAACTGCGGCAGGCGGCCCTTACGCTGCTACATTAAGCATAACTCAGCCCGGCGGCACTTTCAGTCAGCAGGTATTTGTAAGGTTCACCCCTACAGCTGTACAATCCTATAATGGTAATATAGGAGTTAACGGTGGTGGTGTCACTATTCCGGTTAACGCTGCAGCTGTTGGATCTGGTGTCAATACTGCTCCGTCCGTAACAACAGGCGTAGCCAGTTCTATTACGCTTACTTCTGCTACGGCTGCAGGAAGCATTCCGGCTACAGGTTGCACAGCAATCACTGCTTATGGCATTGAGTACAGTACGACCGGAGGTTTCACTCCGGGAACAGGTACACAGGCAGCCTCTTCTAATTTGGCAGCAGGAAACTTTAGTTCTTCCCTTACAGGTCTTTCTTCCGGCACCACCTATTACTATAGGGCTTATGCTACTAATGGCGGGGGCACTACTTATGGAGCGGAGCAATCTTTTGCAACATTAACACCCAACCCAACCATTACCGCATCAGCGCTTAGTGCTTTTGGTAATGTGTGTATCAATACGACGGCTGGGCCTAATTCATTTACCATTACCGGCAGCAACCTGACTACGGCAAACGTTACAGTTGGTCCGCTTACCGGTTATACATTTTCTACAACTGCCGGAGGTACATATACTGCTTCATTGAGCTTAACACAACCCGGCGGTTCTTATTCGCAACAAATCTTTGTAAGGTTTACGCCAACTGCTGTTCAATCTTATAATGGAAATATTCCGGTAGATGGTGGTGGTATTGCTTCACCGGTGAATGTTGCAGCTGCAGGTTCAGGTGTCAACACTACTGCTACTGTCACAACAGGTGCTGCCAGTGCTATTACGCAGACCACTGCTACCACAGCAGGTTCTATAACTGCAACGGGTTGTTCCAGCGTAACAGCGTATGGAATTGAATATAGCACCACCAATAACTTCCCATTAGGAAGTGGTACACAGGTTGCTTCTTCAAATTTGTCCGGAGGAAACTTCAGTGCAGGCCTGACCGGGCTTACGGCCAGCACCACTTATTATTACAGGGCTTATGCCACCAATGCTGGCGGCACTGCTTATGGTAATCAGCAGAGCTTTACAACAGCGGCGCCTACATTAACGGCTTCAGCACTCGTACCTTTTGGTAATATTTGTATCAATACTACTTCTGCTGCTAATTCATTTACCATCACTGGTGTTGGTCTTACCAATACCAATGTAAACGTTGGACCTTTGTCCGGTTACACATTTTCTACAACCAGCGGCGGAACATACACTGCTTCATTGAGTTTGACACAACCCGGCGGCGCCTTCAGCCAGGTTATTTATGTCAGGTTTTCTCCTGTTCTTGTTCAGGCATATACAGGAAATATACCTGTAAACGGTGGCGGTGCAGCTTCGACTTCAGTTGCTGCTGATGGTAATGGTGTAAATACATTAGCTACTGTGGTAACTGGAGCTTCATCCAATATTACCAATCATTCTGCAACGCTGGCCGGGTCTATTGCTGCTACAGGTTGTTCCAACGTTACAGAGTATGGAATTGAATTCAGTGGTATTAATGGCTTTGGAAACGGTACGGGAACAAAAGTTGTATCAACCAACCTGAGCAGCGGAAACTATACGGCTGCACTCAATGGTCTTGTACAGGGAGCAACATATTATTACAAAGCATACGCTACCAACAATGGCGGAACTTCTTACGGTTTGCAGCAGTCATTCACTGTTACCTCTATTGCTGATGGGTTCTCCATTTACCCTGCTCCTGCTCAGAGAGGCGGATCGATAAGGGTAACAAAGAATGATCTGAAGCCCGGATATTATGGCTTGTTGTTCTTTAACAGTTCAGGTCAGTTGGTATATCAGTACAATATCAACATCCAGGCTGATTTCATTAATCAGTCTGTTACGTTGCCCGGCTCGCTGCTATCGGGGGCTTACAGGGTGATACTGGTGAATAATGATGATGTGATTGCTACTAAAACAATTCATGTATTCTAACAGCATGAATGTTTAATAAAATGGGCAGCCAAACGGCTGCCCATTTTATTTTCAGTAAGGGAATTTCTATAAATGAAGCAGTTTAACTGTGGTTTTGTACTGTTTTGTTTCAACCTGTAAAAAATAAACTCCCTTTTGAAGAACCGGTAATGCGGGTTGTACATAAGAACCGGCTGCTATCATTCCTATAGTTTGTCTGTTCAATTGCTGGCCTTCAGCATTGAACAAAATCAGTTGAACGTTTGTCAGTGTTTTGGATGCTGTTATTGTAACGTCAGCGGTAAACGGGTTGGGGCTGACCTTTATTCCCAATTCCGCAGGTGTAACTGAAGGAACACTGGTAATGATACCGGCCAAACTGTATTTTGAAAAAACAGGGTAATGGTCAGATGTATTGTGTGCAGTTACATAATTAGGCACAACCGAAGTTACATCTGTACGTATTTGTGCTGAGCCAAGCACATAAAAAGGAACTATTTCGTTTGAAATGATATGGTTGTCAATTACGTTGGGAAAGTTGATCATACTGGTTTGCCCGGCTGCACCCAGCGGTAGTGTAACAGATTTGTAATGGTCAGCATCGGTACTGTCTGCAACTATTGTATTGTATGAACTTATGCCGGATCCGGGATAAATGCTAGTATGAAGGGCATCATTAAAGTCACCAATTATAAATGTATTGGAAGTACTGAATTGTGCATCCAATGTATCTTTTAATTCATTGGCAGCAGCTTGTCTTTTGTTAAAGTCATCAGCAGTACTGCCTGCCTTTCCGTGCAGCAAAATAAAATTCAGATTTTTGCTTATGCCATCAATTGTGACGGTTGCAGAAAGCAGGAAAGGAAAGCGGCCACTGGCCCAGTTGGTATAAGCAGCACTGCTGTTGCGCATAATGCCACGGGTAGTTACATTCGAGAAAATGGATTTACGATAGATATAAGCCTGCTTTTGGCCACTGGTCCAGGAAGCGCCGGTGCCGGTTGTATTATTACTGCAATAGGGAGCTACAACATAACCAAACTCCGTATTACCCAAAGAGTCAACCAGTCTTCTTAACCGCATAGTGTCTACTACTTCCAGCAATCCATAGAGATCGGCATTGAAATAACGCATGAGTTTTTTTACATTGATTTCCTGTAAGTCTTTATCAGCCGGGCCACTGGCATAGGGGGCACCGAAGAATTCTACATTCCAGCTGATTACATCCAGGGTCGAGGCGGTGCTTTGGCTATGGATACGGGCCGATAGAAACAAAGTGAAGAAGCAAAGTATCAGGGCTTTATTCATACATGTTTTTTGGGCGATAAAGGTAAGTCAAAAATCTGCGGGCACTTACAGGTACTAAGTTGCGGGACGTATATCAATTACCCTTATCTGTAATGATTTTTTATCCTGCCATTCATTTTCATCGATTTTGTAGACAATATCCACCGGTTTCTTTTCTTGTAAAAGCGGGTATTTGCCGGCCATATTGAAACCTATACCTGAGAAAGTCACATTATTTTGTTTGACTGAAAATTTCAGGTGATCTTCTTTTACAATTTTTGACCAGCCTGTATCCGTTACATTCCGGGTGATAAAGACCGGTCGCAGGTTTTCAGGACCGAATGGTTCCATCTGGCAAAGTATATTGAAGAATGGGTGGCGTATATCATCCAGTTTGATTTCAGCATCAATTACGATTTCCGGAATCAGCATTTGCGGTTCAATACTTTCAGACACAACCTTTTCAAATTTTTCACGAAAAGCATCAACCTGGCCAAGTTCCAATGTCATGCCCGCTGCTGCAAAGTGCCCTCCGTAACCCAGCAGGTGTTCCCTGCAGGCATGAATGGCTTCGTATAAATTAAAACCGGGAACGCTGCGGGCACTGCCGGCTGCATAATCTCCGGATCGGGTCAGAACAATTGTTGGTCTGTAATAATGTTCAATAAGCCGGGAGGCAACAATGCCCACTACACCTTTATGCCAATTTGGTTTGAATACAACCGTTGATTTGCGGTTGACCCAGTCTTTGTTTTCCCTGATAAGGGCTAATGCATCTTCGGTAATGTTGCTGTCTGCTTCCTTCCTGTCTGTGTTATCACTGTGCAGCATTTCTGCATAGCTCACTGCTTCTTCATCTGTTTTGGCAATGAACATACGTACTGCTTTGCTTGCATCATCCATTCTGCCGGCTGCATTTACCCTTGGTGCAATCATGAAAACAAGGTTGGCAATATGGAGTTCTTTGACCAGGCCGCTTAGTTTTGTTAACGCCTTAATGCCTTTGTTGGGATTTTCATTTGCCTTTTTTAATCCATGAAAGGCAAGTATCCTGTTTTCTCCATTTACAGGTACGATATCTGCTGCTATGGCGGTAGCGAGCAGGTCGAGTTGTTCATATGCAGAGCCTTCAGGCATGTTTAGTTTTTCTTCCAGTGCACACATCAGTTTGAAACCTACACCACAACCACATAATTCCTTAAACGGATACGGGCAATCATTTTGCTTGGGGTTGAGTATGGCTACAGCGGGCGGCAATACTTTATCAGGAAGGTGATGATCGCATACTATGAAATCGATCCCCAGTTCTCTGGCATATGCGATCAGGTCAGCGGATTTAATACCACAGTCCAGTGAAATAATCAGTGAAAAGCCATTTTCTTTGGCAAAGTCAATCCCGGCTTTACTGACACCATAACCTTCTCTGTACCGGTGAGGTATATAAAAGTCAAGGTTATGATGAATTTTCTGAAGAAATAAAAACATACTGGCAACAGCGGTTGTGCCGTCTACATCATAGTCGCCAAATACAAGAATTTTTTCATTGTTAAGATTGGCACTGATGACCCGATGCACTGCTTTTTCCATGTCTTTCATCAGCCAGGGGCTATGCAAATCATCTAAAGAAGGACGAAAAAAATTACGGGCTTTTTCATAGGTCTCAATTCCTCTTTGCACCAATATTTTACAAAGCACAGGATGAATTTTGAGATCTGCCTGCAAGGCCTGTGTTTTATGTTCATCGGCAGTCAGTATATTCCATCGTTTATCCATAGTTAAGGTGAAAGGCGGTTTAACTAGTATTTTCTATCTGTTACAAAAAGCACCATATCTTCCAGGCCTTTACGGACAGGGCTTTCCGGAAACTCATGCAGTACAGCAAGAGCATCATTTTTGAAATCTTCCATTTTTTGTTTGGCATAATCTATACCGCCGGTACTCTCAACTTTTTCAATAACCCATTTTACTTTTTCTTTTTCGTTGTTGTTGTTCTTTACAATGTAAATGATCTTTCTCCTGGTCTCTTTATCGGTATTGTTCAGGGTGTAAATCAGGGGCAGTGTAAGTTTTTTTTCTTTAATGTCGTTACCGGTTGGCTTTCCCACATTTTCACTGGCATAGTCAAATAAGTCATCCTTGATTTGGAAAGCCATACCTGTTTTTTCTCCAAAGAGCCTGAGTTTTTCTGTTGTGGCCTCATTCTGGCTGGTACTCCATGCACCCGCAGCACAGGCAGAGGCCAGCAGGGAGGCTGTTTTATTTTTGATTATTTCGTAATAAATATCTTCTTTCAGGTTCAGGTTCCGTGCTTTCTCCAATTGAAGCAGTTCCCCCTCGCTCATTTTTCTAACCGCATCAGAGAGTATATGAAGTATTTGATAATCATTGTGATCCAACGATAGGAGTAATCCTTTTGCCAGTAAATAATCTCCTATCAGCACATTGGCTTTCGCTTTCCAGAGAGCATAAGGGGAGAAAAACCCCCGTCTTTCCATCGAATCGTCCACGACATCATCGTGTACAAGGGTGGCTGTATGTAACAGTTCTACGAGTGAGGCAGCCCGGTAGGACGGATCATTAATTTCACCACAAAGTTTTGCGGAAAGCAGTACAAACATGGGCCTTAGCTGTTTCCCTTTTCTCTTTACGATGTACCTCATTATCCGGTCGAGCAAGGGGGCATGGCTTCTAACGGCTTTTTTAAACCGATCCTGGAATATATCCAGTTCATTACTTATCAGGTGGGTGGGTAAGTTCATACGGGAAAGGGAGCAATTTACGAGCAAAAAAATAATTGAAACATTATGCAGCAAAATGACCTCAAAAACTGACTAAGTAATTGAAAATAATAGGAAAGTGGAGGGAAATAATTGGCATAAAAATTTGGTAATTGCTCCTCAATTTCTATTTTTGCGAATATTTAGGACATTGTTCACAAATCTTAATCCTTAGTTATGGCAAGCAAAAAATTTTTATTGTTGACAGGCATGTTCTGTCTGTTAGCGTCTTATGGCTTTTCTCAAAGAGTTGGAGCCAGTTACGACGTAAAAGATTCCTCTGTGGTTCCCAACAAGAGGATGCCTCAGCATACCGAGTTTCTCAACGGTACATACAACTTTCCAGCCAAGCCCCGCAACCAGTGGGAAATTGGTATTAAGGCTGGTCTTTTCCAGGTAAGTGGTGATATTCCGGCAAAGTTCCTTTCTCCGGGTTTTGGCGCCCATGTCAGAAAGGCCTTTGGATACATCTTCTCGATGAGACTTGAGTATATGTACGGAATTGGCAAGGGATATAGCTTCAACCGTTCTTATAACTATGCAAAAAATCCTGCATGGGCTCAAAATGGTTCTGCTGCTACATCGTATTCTGCTCCTGTGTTAGTTGGTAATCCAACCGGGGCTGCCATCATTTCTTCACAGGCTGCATATTATGGTCTTCCTGCCAATACACCAATAGAGTATGTTTATTACAATTACAAAACAAACGTACAGGACCTGTCATTACAGGGCGTTGTTACCTTGAACAACATCCGTTTCCACAAATCTAAAACCGGATTCAATTTCTACGGTTTTGCAGGTGTAGGCGGTACTGTTTATGATACAAAAATCAATGCCTTGAATGAAGGTGTAAACGGTAATCAGAAGTATAACTTCGCTTCAATAACTCCTTCTGATGAGTATAAGAAGAGAAGAGATACATACAAAGCCCTCAAAAATTTGCTGGATGATACTTATGAAACACCTGCTGAAAACCAGGGTGCCCGTCGTCCAAAATTATTTGGCAAGACCTTCAAGCCTTCTGGTACAGTAGGTGCTGGTATCGCTTTCAAACTGAATAACAGAATTAATTTAGCGTTGGAAGATCGTTGGACATTCATTAAAGATGATTTGCTCGATGGTCAGCGCTGGCAAGAGCATGCAACAGGTGATGCTTCTCTTACCCGTGATTTTGACTCTTATAACTACCTGAGTCTTGGTTTGAATATCAACTTGGGTGCTAAATCTGTTGAACCTCTTTGGTGGCTGAATCCATTGGATTATGCTTACAGCGAAATCCGCAACCCACGTTTAATGCGTCTGCCTAAACCTGTATTACCGGACAGTGATGGTGATGGCGTGACAGATCAGTTCGATCAGGAGCAAACTCCTGCCGGCTGCCCTGTTGACAGCCATGGTGTTTCTAAAGATACTGATGGTGATGGTGTTCCTGATTGTAAGGATAAAGAACTTATCACACCTACTTATTGTCAGCCTGTTGATGCTGATGGTGTTGGTAAGTGTCCTTGCCCTGAAGGTTGTGTGGGTGTGGCTCCTCCGGAGAAAACCTGTGCTGAAAAGCTCGGTCCTCTGCCCAGCGTTAGCTTTGCTAAAAACTCTAATAAACTGAGTGATGATGCAAAAGCTGTACTGGCTACTGTAGCTGCCAAACTGCGTAATAACCCCGGTTGTAATGTAGTGGTAGTAGGCTATTGCTCTTCTAATAAGAAAGAGCAGCAATTGAGCTGGGATCATGTAAATGCAGTTATCAACTACATGGTTGACAAAGAAGGTATCAGTGCTGACCGCTTTATCTTCAACTATGGCCAGGAAGGTGGCGATTGCAATACAGTTGACCTCCGTGCTGCTGCTGAAGGTGAGCAAGGTCCGAACAGGGTTGAACCTCCTCACCCGAACCTGCGTAAGAACTAAGAATTACATTGTCTTTAAATAGTAACCCCGTTTCGGCTTAGCCGGGACGGGGTTTTTTAATATACTGTGTTCATAAGCAGTCCTTTACCAAAATCTTAACGCTGCCTGTTTTGCATCTAATCTTTTTTGAGTAAGATTTGTAGCTATCTGTTAACTTTGCACACCTTTATGAGATTTAGCTGGTTAATTATTGTCGTATTCGTTTTAGGAAGTTGTAGTGGCGGAAAACTCTTTTCTAAGAAAGGCAGTTCAAAAAACACTTCAAAGAGTATCAGCAAGATTTTGAAGAACCCGGACCCCGCTTATAAATTGCGTATTGCCGAACAGTTCTTTGTAAAGAAAAAGTATAGTAAGGCACAGCAGGTTTATGAGGATGTAATGCCTTATTACAAGACAGGTAAAGAGTTTGAGGACATTTATTATAAGTATGCCTATTGCGCCTATTACCAGGGAGATTACATGAATTCTGAGAACCTTTTTAAAAGCTACCTGGAAATCTTCCCCAACAGTACCAAGGCTGAGGAAGTAGATTATATGAGGGCCTATTCTTATTATAAGCAGTCCCCAAAACCGGAACTTGACCAGACAAGTACAGTTAAAGCAATGGGTATGATGCAGACATTTATCAATACTCATCCCGGATCTACCAGGAATAAGGAGGCCAATGAGATCATTGATATTTGCAGGGCTAAGCTTGAAACCAAGGATTATAAGTCAGCTTTGTTATACTACGACATTGGCCAGTTCAGGGCGGCAGGTGTAGCTTTTACTACATTGCTGAATACCTATCCTGAATCACTGAGGGCAGATGAGTATAAACTGATGATCATAAAGGCCTATTATAAGTTTGCGGAGATGAGTATTGAAGAAAAGAAAGTGGAGAGGTTTGAACAGGTTGTTTCAGAGTGTTACGATTTTACCGACCGTTTCCCGGAAAGTAAATTCAAAAAGGAGGCTGACCAGTTTTTGGCATTATCACAAAACAATATCAAAAATTATAAATTATGAGCAAGTTAAGACGCCAGTTAAGTGCAGGCATTACCAATAATGTTGAAACCCGCAACCTTGATGATATCAAGGCAAAGACCGGTAATTTATACGAGTCGATTGCCATTGTTGGTAAAAGAGCCAACCAGATCAATATTTCTCTTAAGGAAGAGTTGCACAACAAACTGGAAGAATTTGCCAGTCACACAGACAGCCTCGAAGAAATTCATGAGAATAAGGAGCAGATTGAGATTTCAAGAGCTTATGAAAGAATGCCTAATCCGGCTTTGCTGGCTACACAGGAATTTCTCGATGACAAAGTTTATTTCCGTAAAAGCGAGGACGAGCTATTCAGCTGATTTTTGCTAACATATTATTATTTAGTAAAGCGATGGATTTCCATCGCTTTACTGTTTTAACAGGGATTTGCCTCAAATGCTTCGTCCTTAGGAAGGTAAATGGTATTTTTACAATCTATGTTAAACGGCAAGAAGATATTGTTGGGCATTACAGGCAGTATTGCTGCCTACAAGTCAGTTTATCTTGTTCGTCAGTTAGTGAAAGAGGGGGCTGATGTAAAAGTGATCATGACCCCGGCTGCAAAAGACTTCGTATCCTCACTTACTTTATCGACACTCAGCAAAAATCCGGTGCTGATCGACCTGTTTGATGAACAAAGCTGGTCGAATCATGTAATGCTTGGTCGTTGGGCAGATGTAATCGTAATTGCCCCCTTGAGCTGTAATACATTGGCTAAAATGGCAAATGGGCAGTGTGATAACCTGCTTTTAGCTACCTATTTGTCGGCTACCTGTCCTGTGGTAGTAGCCCCGGCTATGGACGAGGATATGTGGCATCACCCGTCAACAAAGCATAACATCAACAGGTTAACTGAATATGGTAATCATGTCATTCCCGTTGAAAAGGGAGACCTCGCCAGCGGATTGAATGGGGAAGGAAGAATGGCTGAGCCGGAAACAATAGTTGAATTTTTAAAGACCCGTTTTTTTTTGCCTAAAAGATTAGCTGGTAAGAAGGCATTAGTTACCGCAGGGCCTACATACGAACCCATCGATCCTGTTCGTTTTATCGGCAATCATTCTTCCGGAAAGATGGGACTGGCAATAGCAAGAGAACTGGCCACCCGGGGTGCTGATGTTTGCCTGGTAATGGGGCCGACACTACTCCCATTAAATATGGAAAACGGAGTTACGATAAAAAGAGTAACTACAGCGAAGCAAATGTTTGATGCCTGCGTGGAGGAGTATGTGGATGCTGATATCACAGTAATGGCGGCTGCAGTGGCAGATTATACACCGGAAACTGTAGCCAGTGAGAAAATAAAGAAGAAAGAGGAAACATTGAATGTAAGCCTGAAAAAGACAACCGATATTTTAAAACATCTTGGAGAACAAAAGAAAAAAGGGCAGGTTTTGGCGGGATTTGCTTTAGAAACAACCAATGAAAGGCGGCATGCACTGGAAAAGCTCCAAAAGAAGAATGCAGATTTGATCATTTTGAATTCACTCAATGATGCCGGTGCCGGTTTTGGACATGATACCAATAAGATCACTATTTTCGATAAAAGCGGTAAAGAATTCAGTTTTGATACTAAATCCAAAGCCGCGACAGCAAAAGACATTGTAGATACTATAATCAGCTTGTATTATGCTTAAAAGAATTTTGACAATTGTACTGGTAGTTTCTCTTGCGATTACTTCGCAGGCCCAGGAAATACAGGCCCGGTTTTCAGTTATAGCCAGTAAAGTAAGTACGCAGGTGGACAAAAAAGTCTTTCAGACACTGCAAACGGCTTTGACAAATTTCCTCAACAGCCGCCGCTGGACCAACGATGTTTTCCAGGCAAATGAAAAGATTCAATGCAGCTTTTTACTAACGATAGACCAGGACCTTGGTAACAATGTGTACAAAGGAAAGCTGACCGTGCAGGCAGCTAGGCCTGTTTTTAATACAAGTTATGTTTCACCTATTATTAACTACATTGATGACAATGTAGTTTTTAAGTACATAGAGTTTCAGCCAGTGGAGTTTAATGAAAACCGGGTGCAGGGTAATGATCCGCTGGTAGCTAACCTTACGGCTATACTGGCTTATTATGTCAATATCATACTAGGATTTGATTACGACTCTTTTACCCAAAGGGGAGGTGATGCTTATTTTCAGAAGGCATGGAATATTGTAAACAATGCACCGGAAAGCCGTGATGTTACAGGATGGAAATCTTTTGAGAGTTTACGAAACCGTTACTGGCTGGCCGAAAACCTGAACACCAGCCGTTATGCGCTGGTGCATGATGCGATATATGCTTATTACCGTACTGGTATGGACCTTTTCTATGAAAATGAAGATGCAGGTCGCAGTGGTATTCTCAATTGCCTTAATTATTTGAATACTGTCAATACAGAAAATCCCAACTCAATGATCATGCAGTTCTTTTTCCAGGGAAAAAGCACTGAACTGGTCAAGGTTTTCAGCAAGGCCACACCGGATACAAAAACAAGAGCAAGAGAATTACTAAGCCGGCTTGATATAACCAATTCGCAGAAATATAAGGAACTGAAATGAGGCAAATCCTATTAGTAGTTTCCGTTTTTGCGCTCTTACTTCCGGCATGTAAAAGCAAAAGGAATAATAATGTGCTGCCGCCTGATAAAATGGAAGCATTATTATGGGATATGATGCGGGCAGATAAATTCCTGGCCGATTATGTTTTAAACAAAGACACAACCAAAAAAATCGATCCGGAGAGTGTCAAATTGTACCAACAAATATTTGCTATTCACAAGGTAACCGGCGATCAGTTTCAAAGAAGTTTTACTTATTACAAAGAACACCCGGATCAATTGCGGGCAATAATGGACTCACTGAGTAAGCCGGCAGTTACTGCTCCAACAGAAATGGTACAACCTCTTCCTGCACCTCAGCCGCAATCGGCTGCCGATACCACCCAAAACAAAGCGGACACCACTCAAAAGCCAAGGATTAAAAAGGTGATGACTATAGATTGAGCAGCTTCTGAGCTATTCAGCCTGACTTCTGTATTTTTACTTTAAATATTCTTTCATGAACAAAGTAGTAAGCGGAGCAGAAGCAGCTATTCATGATATCAGGGATGGCTCGGTCCTGATGCTGGGAGGTTTTGGGTTATGCGGTATACCGGAAAACTGCATCAATGCATTGGTTAAAAAGGGAGTAAAAAATCTAACCTGTATTTCCAATAATGCCGGAGTGGATGATTTTGGTATTGGGCTGATGCTGCAGCAGAAGCAGGTAAAAAAAATGATCTCGTCTTATGTAGGGGAGAATGCAGAGTTTGAAAGACAGTTATTAAGCGGCGAACTGGAAGTAGAGCTTATTCCGCAAGGTACATTGGCCACCCGTTGTTTGGCTGCCGGCTATGGAATGCCTGCCATCTTTACACCGGCTGGCGCCGGCACGGAAGTGGGTATCGGAAAGGAAGTAAGAAATTTCAATGGTAAAGATTATTTGCTGGAGTATGCATTCGAGGCCGATTTTGCCATTGTAAAAGCATGGAAAGGAGATACTGCAGGAAACCTGGTATTCAAAGAAACAGCCCGCAATTTCAATCCGCTGATGGCCATGGCCGGAAAAATAACGATAGCGGAAGTAGAAGAGCTGGTTCCTGCAGGAGAACTGGATCCTGATTATATTCATACACCGGGGATTTATGTACACCGTATTTTCCAGGGAAGTAATTATGAGAAAAGGATTGAGCA
>CAYPBW010000035.1:15884-17998 GCA_964409055.1 uncultured Chitinophaga sp.
AATTACATTCCGGAAGGTATGGATGTGGTACTGCAAAGTGAGAACGGGTTACTGGGTATGGGACCTTTCCCTTTTGAGGGCGAGGAAGACCCTGACCTGATCAATGCCGGTAAACAAACAATAACCACCGTACCGGGATCTGTTTTTTTTGATTCGGCTATGAGTTTTGGAATGATAAGGGCCGGTAAAGTTGACCTGACTGTATTAGGCGCCATGGAAGTAAGTGAGAACGGAGATATTGCCAACTGGAAAATACCGGGCAAAATGGTGAAGGGAATGGGCGGTGCCATGGACCTGGTGGCCAGCGCCAAAAATATTATTGTGGCCATGATGCACACCAACCCCAAAGGGGAGTCGAAACTGCTTCCTCAGTGTACACTGCCCATAACAGGTGTACGTTGTGTAAAGAAGATCGTTTCTGACCTTGCCGTGCTGGATATAACGCCGCAGGGATTTAAATTACTGGAAAGGGCTCCGGGAGTATCCGTAGAAGAAATAAGGGCTAAAACAGCCGGCAAATTGATAATAGAAGGGGATGTGCCGGAGATTGCATTTTGAGGAAATGAATGTCAGCCTGAGCTTGTCGAAGGCTGTAATTGTGCAATAATCTAAATTGTGTAAACAGCCTCAGTCAATCAGGTTATTCTTCACCGCAAAGAAAACAAGACCCGCAGTATTCTTGCTGCCAAACCGCTCCATCAACCGGTCTTTGATAGCTTCTACTGTCCGGGGACTGATTTCCATTTTTTGGGCGATTTCTGCAGCGGTAAACTCCATGCAGATAAAACGAAGTACATCTCTTTCCTTATCGCTTAGGGTGATTTCGTTGTTAAGTGAAGGAACTACCTTTTGACGGGAGTGTGATTTTTTCAGCAAAATGCGGTTCACAAAATTGTTGAGGTAATACCCTTTTTCATACACTTCCATGATAGCCCGGCGAATTTCATTGGGTTCTGCATTTTTCAGCAGGTAGCCATTGGCGCCGTTTTCCATCAGGTGATAAACAAACCGTTCATCTTCGTACATACTCAGCACCAGCACTTTTATCTGCGGAAATTGTTTACTGATGGCTTTGGTAGCTTCTATCCCATCCTTACCGGGCATACGCAGGTCCATCAGCACCACATCGGGCTCGGCAGCAGGCAAGCCGTTTAATAACTCATCACCGTTTTCAGCTTCCAGTACAAACTTGATATTGGAAAAAGGACGAAGCGAAAGAATTACTCCTTTCCTGAAGATTTTGTGATCGTCTGCAATAGCTACCTTAATGACACTCATAGTTATCAATAATGCGGTAAAGTTAACAAGTTTACAAGTTAATAAGGTGACACAGGTTATTAACGGTAGCAGGCAGTCCTTTTTAACCCGTTACCCATTCAACCTATTAACTACTCATACGGTTCATCTTTCGGCAATTCTATGGTGACTTTGTAATAGGTCTGGGAAATATCTTTTTCAAAATTGATACTTCCCTGCACTACCCGCAGGCGGCTGCTGATGTTCTTGAGCCCAAGGCCTACATTGCTCTTGTTCAGTTTATCAAAATCAGATTGTACAATACCCCTGCCGTCGTGGTGGATACGCAGGTAAAATTTATCGGCATGTACGTTCTGGGTGAGGTGGATGAAACTTGAATTACTGTGCTTGAGAATATTATTGATCAGTTCCTGTACTACCCGGAAAACGATCAGTTCCTTTTCTTCCTTCAGTCTTTCTTTATACTCATGAAAACGGCTGCTGGCATTGATAGTGCCTGAGCCACTGATTTTCTGGAACAGGTCATTCACTGCCGACTCCAGCCCAAAATTCTTCAGGGTAGGCGGCATCAGGCTGTGGCTGATGTTGCGCACCAGTTGTATAGTATCGTCAATGATCTGTCGGGCCTGGAAGATAGATTGCAGCTGGGTGGCCTTGTCCTGGTTTACCAGGTTTTCATTCAGGTACAGGCGGGCGGTGGCCAGCAGGGGGCCGGCATCATCATGCAGGTCGGCGGCCAGGCGTTGCCTTTCTTCTTCCTGCAGTTTGATGGAGGCGTTCAGCAGTATTTTTTGCTGCTCGGCTTCCATTTGCTGTATTTTTTTATGAAAACGCAGCACCCGGCGCTGGTGCATGAT
>CAYPBW010000035.1:18098-19533 GCA_964409055.1 uncultured Chitinophaga sp.
TTTTCATAACAGTAACGTTTTTAAAGCCTTATTCGAATTAACTCGAGGTGTAAAAATTGCTATTAGCCGGATGGGATACAATGTGGGGCCGGCTAAATAATTACCCCTAAAACCACCTAAAAGGCTCTGTAACAAAGGATTTTATAGACTTTAAATGGTGTGATTACGAATTTAAAAATAGTAAGTTTTCTTAGTAAAATACGTAAAATTACGGACGTAAAAATAGTAAACTTACCGGGGATATTTCCGGTTATCAACAGCTGTGGAAAAGAAGGGAGCGTTTCGGGTTGGATGTTTAAGGTTTAAAGTGACCTCAAGAAGAAACAATTTTAAGGCTATTTTAAACCCTGGCTATTGGAAGGAGGTTCCTTCGCTACACTCGGAAAGAAGTTGATTGACATTGGATTTAGCTATGGCATTCATTGGTATCGGAAATAGTATTCAGGACGGTTAGTTCAGGACATTGGACTACCGCGGGGCTCTATCTTCTGTCAATCAACTGGGTCAAAAGTAGCCCCTGGCAAAAAGCCCTGCAAGAGCAAATGCACGGCATTTTGGATTTTCGGGAATTACACACAGCATCGTAACTGCCGCATAGGAAAATGAAAATTTACTATCAGGGAAATGAAAATTTACGGTAATGGGAATACCTCACCCCGTGTGAGACGGTTGTTGATGCCCCGGCGTTTCGTTCGCCCCTCTCCTCATGGAGAGGGGGATGTGGGAATGCTTCAGGTTGCTCTATGTTTAATGGGGGTGAGGTTGTTATTTCCTCACCCCGTTATTCTTTTTTTGATGCCCCGCCGTTTCGTCACCCTCTCCCTGCCTACCGGCAGGCAGGCTTGAGGAGAGGGGAAAGGGCAAGGCCTGAGGTGATACGTAGGCTGGATGGGGGTAAGGTTTTAATACTGATTTTAATTTCTATTTTTAAAGGTATATGGTAGAAGAAAAAAATTACAAAGAGAATCTTCATTTCGGGGCCAGGAAATTAATTTTTCAAAATGCGCATGATTTAAGGAGAGCGGAGACACCTGCTGAAAAAATTTTGTGGTCGTATTTACGAAATCGTCAGCTAAAAGGAAGAAAATTCCGCAGGCAGCATGCCTGTAATAACTATATAATTGATTTTTATTGTCACGAATGCAGGTTAGCGGTTGAACTGGATGGTAGCATTCATGATGATGAGATGAACAGGCAATACGATGATATGAGAACGGAAGGGTTAAATAGCTCAGGGATCAGGGTATTGCGGTTCAGGAATGAAGAAATAATAAATAACATAGATAAAGTTTTAGAAAGAATTGGGGATTACCTGTAATGGATAATACCTCACCCGTGAGGTGTTTGCAGTTGCCCCGGCGTTTTGTTTACCCCTCTCCTGCAGGAGAGGGGATGAGGGGTAAGACCTCAGGTGAAACGTTGGCTTGTTGGGGGT
>CAYPBW010000036.1:0-7233 GCA_964409055.1 uncultured Chitinophaga sp.
ACCCAGTCTGGTTCCTGGAGGGCAATCCCATTGTTGGGTACAGCAAACAAAAAGCGGGCATCCGCCTGATGTTCTGGAGCGGTGCCAGCTTTGAAGAAGAAGTCCTGCTGCCCGGCACAGGAAAATTTAAAGACGCTTCCGTGATTTACACTACCGCAGAAGAGATAAATACTAAACACCTGAAACGTTGGTTGAAAAAGGCAAGAGAGATTCAATGGGATTATAAGAACATCATAAAACGAAAGGGAGTGCTGGAGAGATTGAAGTAAAAGAAATGAAAAAACACCTTTGTATCCTTGCTTCGCACCAGAAAGCCACACATGAAATAGTATTACTAACCTCATCTTTGTATTTCCGTAACTTGTAGAACAAAAACCAGCAAAATGAGATGGCTAAAGAAATCTCTCAAAATTGCAGGCATCACCCTACTTTCCCTTGTACTGCTTGCTTTTATCATTCCCGTGGTATTTAAGAAGCAGGTACAGGCTCTTGTAAAAAGAGAGATCAACAAACAAATAAATGCCAAAGTTGATTTCACTGATGTAAAGCTTTCGTTGTTTCGGCATTTTCCCAGGGCAACCATCAGCATTAAAGGCCTCAGTATTGTGGGCAAGGATTACTTTTCCAAAGACACACTGATCGCTGCCAGTAAAATAGATATTACCGCAGGGCTTTTCAGTGTACTGAAAGGAAAAGATATCAAAGTGCATGGCTTGTATGTACAGCAGCCAAGAATTCATTTGCTGGTGAACCGGTTTGGCAAGGCCAACTGGGATATTGCAAAGGCTTCCGCCGACAGTATCACTGCAAAAGATACCACGGCCTCCGCATTCAAACTCTCTTTAAAAAAATATACAATCAGCAATGGCTACCTGGAATATGACGACAAACAATCCGATACCTACACCGAGCTCAAAGGATTAAACCACAGCGGCAGCGGTGATTTCACAGCGGAAGTTTTCACCCTGTCAACATCTACCGATGCTTTGTCAGCAAGATTTGTACAAGATGGTATCCCCTATTTGACCAATGCGAAAGCGGACCTTGATGCAGCGATCCAAATTGATAATAAAACGAATACCTGCCGTTTCAAAACAAACGATATACAACTGAATGCATTAAAACTTTCTGCTGACGGTTTTGTGCAGATGCTGGATGCCGAAACGTTTAAAATGGATTTCAGGTTCAGCTCACCCGGCAATGATTTCAAAAACATTCTTTCTATGGTACCAGCCATATATACTAATGAATTTTCGAAAATCAAAACAAGCGGCGAAGCCCAGTTCAATGGTTTTGTAAAAGGCATTTATTCACCGCAACAGTTGCCTGCTTATGATGTAACCCTGCTGGTGAAAAACGCCTCGTTTCAATATCCCGAATTGCCAAAACCAGTTAAAAATATTTTTCTCAGGCTACATGCTTTTAATATGGATGGCAAACCTGATAATTCCGTGGTGGATATTTCACGGGGCCACCTTGAGTTTGACAACGAACCTTTTGATTTCAACTTTGCCTATAAAAATCCTGTCACGGTTCAATACATTGATGCCGGAGCCAAAGGCAGGCTTGACCTCTCGCAGTTAAGCAAGTTTATTAAATTTCCGGCCAGTACACGGCTGAGCGGAATAGTAAATGCTGATGCATTTATCAAAGGCCCGCTGAAAGCAATAGAAAAACAAAGCGGTACATTTTCTGCCGGTGGTTTTTTTGATATACAAAACCTGTTTTACAGTGATAAAAAATTTCCGCAGCCCCTGCAAAACGGCAACATGAAAGCCACCCTGACCAATGCCGGTGGAGTGGCGGATAAAACAATTATTGCTATTTCACAAGGACATATTGAAGTAGGTAAAGATCCGGTTGACTTCAGCCTGCAGCTAAGTAACCCGGTATCAACTGTAAACTTTAACGGTAAAGCCAAAGGACGGTTAACGCTGGCTAACCTGAAACAATTTATGCCTTTGCCCGCCGGCACCTCGCTCAGCGGAGTGATGAATGCAGACATGGGTTTTACCGGCAGCAGGGCTGCTATCAACAAAGGTGAATACGACAAGATTGTATTGAACGGAAGTGCTGATTTTGCCAATGTAAATTACAAATCGGCAGACTACCCCTCCGGAATTGATATAATGAGTACTTCACTGCTTTTCAACCCAAAGAATATCACACTCAGTAATCTTAGCGGTAAATACCTGGGCACCAGTTTTACTGCCTCCGGAATAATGAGCAACCTGATTGGTTATATGATGGAAAACCAGCAGTTGACCGGAAATCTTACTGCCACTGCAGATAACATGAACCTGAACGACTGGATGGGAACTGGTTCCGAAACTACAGGCAGCGCCCCTTCAGCCGGCAGTTCTGTGGCAACCGCTTTTGCTGTTCCGGCAAACGTAAACTTTACAGTAAAAAGCGCTGTGAATAAGGTAACATATGATAAAGTGAATTACGAAAATATCAGCGGCACCATTCAGCTGAATGACGAGAAACTGCAGTTTCAAAATGTAAAGGCAGAAGCACTGGACGGCAGCATACTCATCAATGGCTCCTATTCCACCAAAATCAACAAAGAAAAACCTGACATCAGCCTGAGTTATGATATAAAGAATATGGATGTGCAGAAAGCATTCAATGCTTACAATACAATGCAGTTCCTTGCACCTGTTGGTAAATTTCTTTCTGGAAAACTGCACTCACAACTCTCTATGACAGGAAACATGGACAGGAGTATGATGCCATTGCTGAACAGCCTGACCGGTAAAGGAAATTTATTGCTGCTGGAAGGTGTGCTGGCCAAATTCGCACCGCTGGAAAAAATTGCGGCGGTATTGGATATTGACAGGTTGAAATCCATCAGTGTAAAAGACATCAAAAACAATATTGAGTTCGCCAATGGTAAAGTACTGGTTAAACCTTTTACAGTGAAAATAAATGACATCGAAATGGAGATTGCCGGTTTTCATGGGCTGGACCAGTCAATGGACTACGGAGTAAAAATGAAGCTGCCAAGGACGGTGATGGGCACCAAAGGTAATAGCCTTGTGAATGATCTTATAGCAAAAGCCAATGCAAAGGGTATTCCGGTGAAGGCTAGTGAAACAGTGAGCTTGCAACTGAAAGTTACCGGTACCATTAGCAACCCATCCATATCCGTCAACCTGGAAAAGATGGCTGCTGATGCAATGAAGGAAGTAGAGGAACAAGCCAAAGATTTTGCCAAAGCAAAACTGGACAGTGCCACCAAAAAAACAAGGGATTCGCTGGATGCAGTAAAAAAACAGGCTGAAGAAAAAGCCAAAGAAAAATTAGCCAATGCAGGTATTGATACCACCAACCTCAATATTAAAAATGCAAAAGACACCCTCAAAGAACGGGTAAAGGATACACTGAAGAAAAAGCTGAAAAATGTGATTTTAAAGAATTGAATAAGCATTGTAAACTTCAGGCTGTATCTGTTTCAGAAAAAAATTGAACCACATAGTATCATAGGTATGACAGAAAGTTATTCCTATGAGAATTTTTATGTTATTATTGTACCTGTGCGGTTCAAAAATTAATTAACTGGAACTTTCAAAATGAGTAGTGCCAACTTAAATAAGCTTTTCGAAATGTGACTGTTTAGTCCTAAATTTGCCGCCCGGTTGTTCGGGTGGTGGCGCAGCCCGGTAGCGCACTTGCATGGGGTGCAAGTGGTCGCTGGTTCGAATCCAGTCCACCCGACTTCTCAAAAGGGGAACTACCGGGTTCCCCTTTTTCCTGCCTCCCGGCAGGCAGGTTCGGGCAGTAGCGCAGCCCGGTAGCGCACTACGTTCGGGACGTAGGGGTCGCTGGTTCGAATCCAGTCTGCCCGACTTAAACCCAATGCCTGCTTTTGCAGGCTTTTTCTTTTCAATAAAAACAAAGCTTTATCTTCGCCCCTTAATGAAGCTACTCATTAAGCAAGCCAGTATCGTTGACCCCCTCTCCCCTTTCAACGGACAAACAGCAGATATTTTTATTGAGAACGGAATAATCACCCAGATCGGCAACAACCTACCGGTAAAAGCCGACCAGGAATTTAGCATGGATGGTCTTTGCGTATCTCCCGGCTGGGTTGACCTCTTTGCCAACTTTGCTGACCCCGGCTATGAATATAAAGAGACACTGGAAACCGGTGCCGCTGCTGCTGCAGCCGGCGGTTATACCGATGTGTTCATCATTCCCAATACCAATCCTGTTGTTCATAGCAAAGCAACCGTTGAATATATCGTACAAAAAAGCCTGCACTTACCGGTAAATGTGCATCCGCTTGGGGCGGTAACCCGGAATACTGAAGGAAAGGAACTGGCCGAAATGTATGACATGAAAAACAGCGGTGCCATTGCATTCAGTGACGGACTGAACTGCGTACAATCGGCCGGACTGCTGGTAAAAGCTTTGCAATATGTAAAAGCATTTGACGGCACCATCATACAACTGCCCGATGATAAAAGTATCAACCCGCATGGTTTGATGAATGAAGGTATTGTATCCACACAACTGGGCCTGCCCGGCAAACCAGCTATGTCAGAAGAACTGATCGTGGCAAGGGATATTAAACTGGCCCGCTATGCAGGTTCCAAACTGCATTTCACCGGTATCAGCACAAAAAAATCTCTGGAGTACATTAAAAGAGGAAAAGAAAGCGGCGCAGCGGTTAGCTGTTCGGTGACACCTTATCATCTCTTCTTTTGTGATGAAGACCTTACGGATTATAACACCAACCTGAAAGTAAACCCTCCTTTACGAACAAAAGAAGAAAAAGAATCGCTGAAACAAGCCATACTTAACGGAACCGTTGATTGCCTGGCTTCGCATCACCTGCCACATGAATTTGACAGCAAGGTGATCGAATTTGAATATGCCAGGTTCGGCATGACTGGTTTGGAAACGGCTTATGCAGTATTGAATACCGCTATTCCCGGCATCAGTGCAGAAAGATGTGTGGAACTGCTGGCGATAAATCCAAGAAAACTTTTCGGTATGGATGCTGCCACCATCAATACCGCCAGCACAGCATCACTTACTCTTTTCAATCCTGCCAGGCAATGGACAGTAGATGAAAAGGATTTCAAATCAAAATCGTCCAACTCTCCTTTTATTGGAAAACAACTGACCGGTAAAGCAGCAGGTATCGTTACAAAGGGAAAAATCATTCTTGCCTAATTACAGACTATGAGACTATCACCAGCGTTGAAGGGAGCCATTACAGCGGCAGCTATGATCGCCATCGCACTGATCACTTATTACTCGGGTATGCCGGCCGATTCTGGTTTTCAGTACCTGGTGTATGTGGCATATGCAGCGGGTATTATCTGGACGATCCTTGCTTACAAAAATTCTGAAAAATACACCGGCAGGTTCTGGGATAATTTCAACCAGGGCTTCCGCTGCTTTATTATTGTTACACTGATCATGGTATTATTCACCGCAGTATTCAGCAAAATGCACCCGGAGTTTGCGGAAGAATCGGCAAAGCTCTATAAAGAAGACCTGGTGAAGTCTAACTCTAAAACACCGGCAGAAATAGATGAGGTGGTCAAGAAATACAAAAACGGATACACCATGATGCTGGTTTACAGTTCAATTTTCGGATATTTGATAATTGGTGCTATTATTACTGCTGTTACAGCAGCTCTAACTACACGCAGAAGCTAATTTTATGGACCTGTCCATCGTCATACCATTATTAAATGAAGAAGAGTCATTACCGGAACTGTCCGCATGGATTGATAAAGTAATGAAAGAACATAACTACAGCTACGAAGTCATTTTTGTGGATGATGGCAGCAGCGATAATTCCTGGGAAGTTATCGAGAACCTTCGGTCCGGCAACCCTGCTATCAAAGGCATCAAATTCCAGCGCAATTATGGCAAATCGGCGGCATTAAATGAAGCATTCCGTGCCGCTGCAGGTGATGTAGTTATTACCATGGATGCTGACCTGCAGGACAGCCCGGATGAGATTCCGGAACTCCGCCGCATGATTCTCGAAGATGGATTCGATATGGTGAGCGGCTGGAAGAAAAAACGCTATGATAACACACTGACCAAAAATATTCCTTCCAAATTTTTTAATGCAGTGACAAGAAGTGTGTCCGGCATAAAACTGCATGATTTTAATTGCGGGCTGAAAGCTTATAAAAACCGCACGGTAAAGGGCATTGAAGTATACGGCGAAATGCACCGCTACATTCCGGTATTGGCCAAATGGGCTGGGTTTAAAAAAATTGGCGAAAAAGTAGTAGAACACAGGGCAAGAAAATTTGGCGTATCAAAATTTGGCTGGAACCGTTTTGTTAATGGCTTTTTGGATCTCCTATCCATCACATTTGTTGGAAAATTTTCGAAAAGACCGATGCATTTTTTTGGACTTTGGGGCACTTTGTTTTTCCTGCTCGGTTTAGGTATAGCTGTTTACCTGATCGTTTCCAAATTCATTGACAGCAGTTTTGCCCTGACCAACAAACCCGGTTTTTACCTGGCCTTAACATCACTTATTATTGGTATGCAATTGTTCCTCGCCGGCTTTATTGGCGAGCTGATATCCCGTAATTCACCGGCAAGAAATTCTTATCTCGTAGAAAAGAAAACAGGACTGTAATGGCAAAGGTCGTCATCATAGGACCTGCCCACCCGTTGCGGGGCGGCCTGGCTACTTTCAACCAGCGGCTGGCCAAACAGTTTAATGACGACGGCCATGAATGTTCTATTTATTCGTTCTCGCTGCAATACCCTTCCTTTCTTTTTCCCGGCAAAACACAATACACGGATGAACCGGCTCCGGAGCATCTTCTCATTAATACAGTAATCAATTCTGTCAACCCGTTTAACTGGATAAAGATTGGCAACCGGCTAAAAAAAGAAAAGCCGGATTTGATTATCGTCCGGTTCTGGTTGCCTTTCATGGGTCCTGCACTGGGAACAATACTCGGGCAGGTAAGAAAGAATCAGTACACAAAGATCATCTGCATAGCCGATAATGTAATACCGCATGAAAAAAGACCGGGTGACAAACCTTTCACCAGGTATTTTTTAAAAAGCTGTGATGCCTTCATCACGATGAGTGAAAAGGTAATGAATGACCTGCGCCTGTTCGAAAAGAACAAGCCGGCACAATTGGTCTCCCATCCTTTGTATGATAATTTCGGAGATATCATTTCAAAAACAGAAGCCCGGAAACACCTGGGCCTGCCTGCAAATGAAAAGATCATT
>CAYPBW010000036.1:7333-9352 GCA_964409055.1 uncultured Chitinophaga sp.
TTAGTCGCCGGTGAATTCTACGAAGACGAAAAGCCATACAAAGAACTAATAGAAAAACTGGGTATTCAGGAGCAACTCATCCTGCGAACCGATTTCATTCCCGACAGCGAAGTAAAATACTATCTCTGTGCTGCTGATGCGGTGATACAACCTTACCGCAATGCCACACAAAGCGGTGTTACTCCCCTCGCTTATCATTTTGAAAAACCGATGGTAGTAACCAATGTCGGAGGGCTTCCTTCATTAGTACCGCATGAGAAAGTGGGACTGGTTGTTGAACCTGATCCTGCAGCTATCGCAGAAGGCATTATGCATTTCTATCAATTAGGAGAAGATTATTTTATTCCGCATCTTCGCAATGAAAAACAGCAATATAGCTGGTCAAGCCTGGTGAAGGCAATCCAACAACTTGCAGAAGCAGTGGAAACTGGTCAGCGCAAATAGTAAAAAATAAGTGCAATCAGCGGTCAATGATCTACAGAAGCAAAGCCCCTCTGCGTATAGGCCTCGCCGGCGGAGGCACAGATGTTAGTCCCTACAGCGACCTTTACGGCGGTGCTATCCTGAATGCTACGCTTTCCCTTTATGCCAAAGCCACGATTGAACCCATTGCAGAAAATAAAATAATCCTTGAAGCCATCGACAGAAGCGAAGAACAGGTCTTTGATTGGGATACATCCCTGCCTGTTAACGGTACACTTGACCTGCTGAAAGGAGTTTATAACAGGGTGCAGCAAGATTATGGAATTAAACAGCAGGGCTTTCGACTGTCAACCTTTGTAGATGCACCGGCCGGCTCCGGTTTGGGCACCTCTTCTACATTGGTCGTCGCTATTCTCGGCGCTTTTGCCGAAATGCTCAAACTGCCGATGGGAGAATATGACATGGCCCACTATGCGTACGAGATTGAACGTATAGACCTGAAATTAGCCGGAGGAAAGCAAGACCAGTATGCGGCTACTTTTGGAGGTGTCAACTTCATGGAATTTTATGGTGATGACAAAGTGATTGTGAATCCGCTGCGGGTTAAGCAGCAACATTTGTTTGAACTGGAAAACAACCTGCTGCTATATTATACTTCTACCAGCCGTGAATCTGCTGAGATCATCAAAAAGCAAAGTAAAAATGTAACAGACAATAAAGAAAAGTCGATCGAGGCCATGCACCACCTGAAAGACCAGGCCCGGATGATGAAAGAAGCCCTGCTGAAAGGGCGGCTGAACGAGATCGGTGAAATCCTGGACTACGGCTTTCAGCAAAAGAGACAAATGGCCGAGGGCATCAGTAACACCCTGATGGAAGATATTTATGAAACAGCCAAAATAGCCGGGGCTACCGGTGGAAAAATATCCGGTGCCGGTGGTGGTGGTTTTATGATATTTTACTGCCCCGTAAACACAAAATATAAAGTGATCAAAAGTTTGGAGAACTTTGGCGGACAAGTTCGCAACTACCAGTTTGTGGAGCATGGACTAAAAACATGGACAGTTTAGTTACTGGTTAATTCGTTAATTGGGTTAATATGGAAAAAATCAGGCAAATCATTCAGGCATCTATAACAACTAAGGAGCAAATTTTGAAAGATGCCCGTTTAATCGATACTATTGGAAAAGTGGCTGACCTGGTTACATCAGCCTTTAAAAATGGTAACCGTGTTTACTTCTGCGGCAATGGCGGCAGTGCAGCGGATGCACAGCACCTCGCAGCAGAATTCTCTGGTCGCTTTTATACTGACCGTAAAGCATTGCCTGCCGAAGCCCTTCACTGTAATACATCCTATCTGACTGCAGTAGCCAATGACTATGGTTATGATGTAGTATATGCCAGGATGATTGATGGTATCGGTGAAAAAGGTGACGTACTCATCGGCCTTTCTACCTCCGGCAATTCAGAAAACATCATTAAGGCATTTGAAGTAGCGAAAAAGAAGGAAATGATCAACATCGCTTTTACCGGGGAAACCGGCGGCAAGATGAAAGAGCTGGCTGATCATCTTATCAATGTACCTTCCAAAGACAC
>CAYPBW010000036.1:9452-19442 GCA_964409055.1 uncultured Chitinophaga sp.
GCAGGTGGTTTAGGAACGAGGCTCCGTGATACTGTTCCTGATCTGCCCAAATGCATGGCTCCTGTTGCGGGAAGACCCTTTCTTTTCTATGTCATTAATTATTTAAGAAGCCAGGGGGTTGAAAAATTCATTTTTTCTCTTGGCCATATGCATGAGATCATTGAACAATACCTGGAGAATAATTTCACCACACTCAACTATCAGTGTTCAATTGAAAAAGAGCCTCTCGGAACCGGCGGTGCCATTTTATTGGCCTGCACCAAAGCAACGGAAAAACAGGTGGCAGTAACCAATGGCGATACATTATACAAGGCCAACCTGCATAACGCAGCCATTTTTCATATGCATCACATGGCAGAATGTACTTTGCTGCTTAAGCCCATGACTGATTTTGACCGTTATGGTGTCGTAGAGACAGATAAGGAGAAACTGGTGACAAGTTTTAAGGAAAAGCAATACTACAAAGAAGGAAATATCAACGGTGGCCTTTACCTGCTGGATACCGGAAGATTCATGGATGAAGAGTTTCCGCAGAAATTCTCTTTTGAAAAAGATTATCTCGAAAAACTATATAACAAGCGGCGCATATATGGCCTGACGGATGAATCATATTTCATAGACATTGGCATACCGGAAGATTTTAACAGGGCACAAAAAGAATTGGCAAAACCACCCCTTGACCTGGAAAAGATTGATAAAACCTGGACCCTTTTCCTTGACCGGGATGGGGTGATCAATCATGAAAAAAAAGAAGATTATATCCTTAACTGGGAGGAATTCAGGTTTTATGACGGCGTGAAAGAAACCTTTCAACTGCTGGCAGAAAAATTTGGTAAGATCATCATCGTAAGTAATCAGCGGGGTGTTGGCAAAGGCCTGATGACGGAAGCAGACCTGAGGCATATTCATTTCAACATGCAGCAAGAAATTGAAGCCGCAGGAGGCAGAATTGACCATATTTATCATTGTACCAGCACCGATAACAAGCACCCTGACAGAAAGCCCAATCCGGGTATGGCTTTTCATGCCCAATCATTCTTCTCCGAAATTGACCTGAATAAAGCGATAGTGGTTGGGAACAAACCAAGTGATATGCAGTTTGGCCGTAATGCGGGCATTTACACTGTATTTGCAGCCACCACTAATCCCGAAGTAGCCTCCCCCCACCCTGATATTGACCTTCGTTTCGGTTCACTGGCTGATTTTGCCAGAGCCTGTCTGCCTGTTGGCAAGACTTTATGATCCTTCACAAAATTTTACAACCCTTTTGGCGTTAGTTTCATCTCTTTCTGACTGTATCTTAGCAAATTGGATTAAAATAAACCCGGGTGAAGCGACTTACCATCATAATTACGATTTTACTTCTGGCTTTTTCTTCTTCTGCACAAAAGATCAGTTCTGCAGATTTAAAAAAATTAAGGGCCAAAGAGGATACATTAAAGGAGTATGCCGAATATATCGTTACCGATAGCCTGACTGAAGACCGTATGATCGCCGACAGTGCATTTACCAAAGTGCTGGTCAGGGCCCTGCAGGTAAAGAATTCCTTCTACTACCCTTTTGATTCTGTATTGGGCGTTGCCAAAATATATGCCCCCGACACTTCCTTCCGGATCATTACCTGGAATCTTGTTTTTGACGATTACTACTCCCGGCAACGGGGTGCCATACAAATGAGAACGGCTGATGGATCGCTAAAATTATTTCCACTCAGAGATGTATCAGAATTCACCAGTAAGCCGGAAGACTCTGTTCGTAGCCGCAACAACTGGATTGGAGCCATGTATTATAACATGGTAAAGACCCAACATAAGAATAAGAACTATTATACTTTGTTTGGATTTGATTATAATAGTGCACAGAGCAGTATGAAATGGATTGAAGTGCTCACCTTCAATGAAAAGAATGAACCTGTATTTGGCGGTCAATTCTTCACCTATGAACAGGATAGCATTCCCAAGCCGCCTAAGTACCGTTATAGTATTGAGTTCAAAAAAGGCGCCCGGGTATTGGTTAACTATATTGAGGAACTGGACATGATACTCGTTGACCACCTTATTTCAGAAACAGACCAGCCTGAATTACCCTGGACATTTGTACCCGATGGCGACCAGGAAGGTTATAAATGGGAAAATGGGAAATGGCTCCACATAGATAAGGTCTTTACTTTTAAACTACAGGATGGACAAGCCCCGATTGGTGATCCTTTGCTGGACCCGAAGGGAAACCGTAACGAGCAGAAACTCCAGGAGAAATCGGATAAAAACAAGACAAAAGAAAAGAGCCAGGTCAATTACGACAATTAACTCCTTTTCACTTTACGCCTTCATTGGCTATCTTTATGCCAATGTCCGATTTCATTCATAAAATTAAACCGGCTTCGGGATTTTCGTTGGGTTTGAAAGAGTTATGGCAATACCGTGAACTCTTTTATTTCTTTACCTGGCGGGACATAAAAGTAAAATACAAACAAACCTGGCTTGGAGTAGCATGGGCACTGATTCAACCGCTTGGCCTGATGCTGATCTTTACTTTTTTATTCTCCAGGACCTGGAAAATAGATACCGGCATGGTAACCTATCCCATTTTTGTATTGGGCGGTCTCATTTGCTGGAACCTGTTCAGCAGTTCCGTATCTCATGCCGGCGAAAGCATGATACAAAACGCCAATATCATTAATAAGATCTATTTTCCAAGGCTCATCATTCCGGGCTCATCAATACTCGTAGCACTATTCGATTTCATGATGGGCTTTATCATTTTTATTATTTTTTGTACAGCCTATCAGCAGCCGGTACATTGGTCAGGAGTCATATATTTTCCGGCTGGAATATTATTGCTTTTAACAGCAGCATTTGGCCTGGGAACATTTTTGGCTGCCTTAAATGTAAAGTACCGGGACTTTCGTTACACTATGCCCTTTCTTTTACAGGTTCTATTTTTTGCATCACAGGTTATATACCCATTGCAATCGATACAACAAACATGGTTAAAATATCTGCTGGCTGTTAACCCAATGAATGCGGCTATTGAACTTTTTAGATTGCCATTGACCGGAGGTGAAGCCAATATCACTACCTTACTTATCGGGCTAACGAGCAGCCTGCTATTATTTATGACAGGGCTATTTTATTTTCGTAAAACTGAAAGCTATTTCGCTGATCTTACCTGATGAAACCTGCCATTGAAATACGAAACCTGGGCAAGCAGTATACGCTTACAAGTGCTGAGCCCTATATTGCCCTGCGGGATGTGATTACCAATGGTGTTAAGAATATATTTTCGGCCAAAAAAAAGGCAACAGAGAAATTCTGGGCTTTACAGGACATTAATCTTGATATTATGCCCGGCGAACGGGTGGGTATCATCGGCCGTAACGGTGCAGGCAAAAGCACTTTATTAAAAATCATCAGCCGTATTACCCCTCCTACTACCGGAGAAGCAATTATCCGTGGCCGGGTGGGCAGTTTACTGGAAGTGGGAACCGGCTTTCACCCGGAACTAACTGGCCGGGAGAATATTTACCTGAATGGCTCTATTCTCGGTTTGAAAAGGGCAGAGATCAATCATCACCTGGATGAAATCATTGACTTTAGCGGTGTTGAAAAATTCATAGATACTCCGTTAAAACGATACAGCAGTGGTATGCAGATGCGGCTCGCTTTTTCCGTAGCCGCCCATTTGCAATCAGAAATATTATTAATTGATGAAGTGCTGGCCGTTGGCGATATGGAATTTCAAAAGAAATGCATTGGCAAGATGGAGGAAGTAAGCAAGAGTGAAGGAAGGACGATATTGTTTGTGAGTCATAATATGGATAGCATTCGCAAATTTTGTCCTGCAACTATCCTTCTCAACCAGGGAAAATTAGTCAGCCAGGGAAATACAGAAAAAACGATTACCGAGTATATATCAAAACATCTTGCAATAAATGCAGAAAAATGCTGGCCCAATGGTATTTTATCTTATGATCAAAATATACGGCTAAACAAAGTATGGGTCCACAATACAAAAAATGAGGTTTTAGCAAGATTTGATACAACTGAAGAGATTGGAATTTCTGCTGAATATGAAAACTTTAATGAGAACGCAGCATTTACACATGGAATAAATGTTTACAACCAGGAAAATATCAACATATTCAATTCACATGACGTAGCCTGTGCACAGCGAATAAATCAAAAACAGGCAGGTGTTTATCAATCAACAGTCTGGATTCCCGGCAACTTGTTGCCTGAAGGAATTTTTAGTATCAGTTACGCATTATTCAATCCGAACCCCATTGACGTTTTTGTCCATGAACATAATATTGTCAGTTTCGAAATATTTACAGATTTCAGCAAGCCGTCAGCCAGGGGCAATTATGCTGATGAGTTTCCGGGAATAGTAAGACCTTTGTTAAAGTGGAAATTGGAGTCAGTAAAAAAATAAACATGTTTAAGGCAGGTAGAAAGACAAAATTTGAATTGAAAGACATTGATGAGGGACATCACAAAGTGACATACAAAGGCATACCTGCTATAAAATGTCCATTCGATTATGTTATTTATCAAATGATTGTTTTCGGGGTTCAGCCAGATCTCATCATTGAAATAGGGACTAATGCAGGAGGGTCTTCACTTTATCTTGCCGACCTGCTGGATTTGAACAAAAAAGGGGAATTACACACCATTGACCTTCCTGGAAACACAGAACACCATTCGCTTCATTCTCATTCAAGAATTAAAGTATTTAAAAGTGGGTTTGAAAACTATGATACTGCTGAATTACCCAAATTCAAAACAATATTAGTCATCGAAGATGGATCCCATACCTATGAGGATTCATTGGCAGCTCTAAATAAATTTTCCCCATTTGTATCACCGGGCTCCTATTACATTGCAGAAGATGGGATAATCGACAGTTTAGGAAGAAAAAAAGAGTATAATGGTGGCCCCGTAAGAGCTATTGAAGAATTCCTTTCTACAAACAAAAATTTTTTTATTGACAGAAAATGGTGTGATTTTTTTGGAAAGAATTCGACTTTTAATATAAGTGGTTATCTGAAAAGAAATGAGAATTAAATGGCCAGAAAACGATTATGGACCGGAGAACGGCTTGAAACAACTATCACAAGTGAAGTGATGCTGGAGCATTTGCACAGGTATGCTCTTGCAACAGAAATTTGCAAAAACAAAAAAGTACTAGATATTGCCTGTGGAGAAGGGTATGGCTGTAACCTTATTAGCAAATTGGCCGCGGAAGTAACAGGAATAGATATTGATGAAACTACTATTAATAATGCTTCAAAGAACTATTTTGACAAGAAAATCAGGTTTATTAAAGGCTCAATTCTTGATATCCCTGCTGCTAATGGATATTTTGACTTGATTACTTGCTTTGAAACATTAGAACATATTATTGATCATGATACGGCAATAAGTGAATTAAAAAGGGTACTTAGTCCATCAGGCCTGTTGATGATATCCACACCAGAAAAGAAAAACTATTCAGACAAAACCGGGTATGACAACCCTTTTCATAAAAATGAATTGTATGGGAGTGAGTTCAAAACACTTCTTGAAAAAAACTTTAAAGAGGTCAAATTAATAGGACAATACTCTTGTGCCCAATCTGTCGTATGCAGCCCGGAACAGGTAAAAAGTGAAACCTATTATTCCGGCGACTATAACTCTGTAAAAACAACTACACGACCAGAAATTATGTATTGGATTGCAATGGCATCAGATAATCCGTTACCGCATGTAAACGATAGTTCATTTCTTCATTCAATTTCGATTAGCGACCTGCTGCAGAAGGAGGCCGAAGTTGTTAAAAAGACGCTTACCTACAGGATTGGTCATTTTATTCTGTTTCCCTTTAAATGTTTAAAAACATTTTTCTTCAGATGAAAATTTTAGGTTTAGCTGCTTCTGATTATGATCCTGCTTCCCGCTTCAGGATAATGCAATATGAAAAGTATCTTTCAACGCTAGGAACAGATCTTAAATACAGTTTTCCTTATCCCCCAAAAGAATCTGCACCTTCAAAATGGGTTTTCAAAAATAAATGGTTATGGTATCAATGCCAGTTAGCGGGAAGGGTTAATCTTTTAGTCAGGCAATTATTTAATGATATCATCTGGCAGAACAGGCTTTTGCTTAGCGATCACTTTTCTATTGAAAAATTTTATTGTAAGAAAAAACTTGTTGCAGATATAGACGATGCCATATGGCTTACAGAAGGGAGAACACAAGTAAATAAATTCATAGCTTCTGCCAGGTTAATATTTGCAGGCAATGAATACCTCGCTGAATACTGCAGGAATCTCAACAAAAAAATAGTTATTGTTCCCTCTGTTATAGACACTAATATCTTTCAACCTCTTTCGAAAGATGATGAAGACATTTTTACTATTGGATGGATAGGCACAGAGAGTAATTTCAAGTATCTTGAAATTATTAGAGACCCGGTTACAATATTTTTATCAAAGATAAAAAACAGCAGGCTTGTGATCGTATCCTCCAAGAAACCTGCATTTTTAAATTTTGATAACAAGAAAATTATATTTCAAAAATGGAGCAAACAAGGTGAAAACAACATTATTAACACATTTGATACTGGAATTATGCCACTTACAGAAGATGAATGGACTAAAGGAAAATGTGGTTATAAATTACTACAGTATATGAGTTGTAATAAAGCTTTTATTGCAAGCCCGGTGGGTGTAAACAAGTCAATTATTAACAACTCAGGAGCTGGCATTGCTGCTCATAACCAGAAGGACTGGCTCGATGCATTCAATAGGCTTTATTACGACCATTCCATGCGAATAACATTGTCAGAAAAAGGCAGGCCGTTTGTAGAAAAGAATTATTCTTGTACTGCCTGGGCGCCTAAAATCAATGAATATTTCAAACAGCTCATATGAATTAAGTAAATTCAATGAACTCATCTAAACATATCACTATCCTCTGTTCCCGTCTTGATATGCCAGGAGGAATTGAACGGGCTGTAGTAAATACCGCCAATCTTTTTACCCGTAAAAACCATTCCGTCACTCTCATTATTCTCGATGAAACAGATAAACTATTTTATCAGGTAGAGCCAACTATCAACATTATACAGCTATCGCTTTCTTTTGGTATAACACCAGAGGGCAATATATTTTCCCGAAAAATCAGACTTTTAAGCGATGTGTTAAAGCTTAGAAGATTACTGAAAGATATAAAGCCAGACATTATAATATCTTCCGAATATCCATTTACAGTTGCCGCAGTTCTGGCAGGCACAAAAAATTACTCCCGTTTATTTTCCTGGGAACACCATCACCATGAATGGATACAAAAAAATAAATTCTGGACTGTTCTTTATAACAATGCCTGTAAAAAACTGGATGGTATCATTTGCCTGAATAAACAAGAAGCAGACTACCACAAGAAATTTTGTGTGACACATGTCATCCCCAATTTTGTAGAAAATAAATCAGGCAAAACTGCTTCTGCCAGCACAAAAAATATTCTAACAGTTGGCTGGTTAATACACCGAAAAGGAATTGATTTGCTGCTAATTGTTGCAAAAGAGGTGCTTAACCAACACCCGGACTGGACATGGAAACTGATAGGTGACGGTCCGATGAAACAACAAGTTCTTGATTTTATTGACAAGGAGAAATTAACCAACAGGCTGATCCTTCAGCAACCATCAAATAGTTCAATAGATTCTGAGTATCTCACCGCTTCCTTATTTGTACTAACCTCCAGATTTGAAGCTTTCCCTATGGTTTTGCTGGAGGCCATGTCATTGGGTGTTCCTTGTATCAGCTTTGACTGCCCCAGCGGCCCCTCTGATATAATCACCCATCCTTTTGATGGTATCCTCGTTGAAAAAGAAGACATTGAAAAATTGGCAGCAGCAATAGTTTCATTAATGGGCAACCAGCCGCAAAGAGATAAAATGATGCTTGCCGCTTTTGAAAATGTTAAGCGATTCTCACCAGAAGCAATTTATAAATTGTGGGTGCAGCAAGTACTTACTTAACCAGCAGCCTGCCGGTATAATCAATCCTGTTGAGGAAGACAGGCTGGTCGTTGAAATATTCATCGGTCGCCTTTCTTGCTCCTTCCCATGCCCCGTAGTCATCTATTAGTAAGATTCCTCCCTTTTTCAAAAATGGATAAAGATTTTTTAATTCATGTTTGGTAGATACATACCAGTCAGTATCTAATCGCAACAAGGCAATTTCTCCGGGTATATGCTGCGGAATAGTTTCTTCTACCTTACCCTTTATAAAATTTATTTTATCAGCCGGGTATCCGGTATTAAGCATATTTCTTTTTACATCATCCTCTTCACCAAGGCACCAACTACTCTTTTCTTCACTAAGCTGGTGTTTTAACCACTCTTCCTTTTCTGCTTCCCCATCTTTTTCACCCGGTTGGGGCATACCGGCAAATGTATCGTAAAGCCAGATCTTTCTGTCTGTAATCCCACTCTCTAATAAGGTATAAGCCATCAGCATACAACTCCCGCCCCTCCACACGCCACATTCAACAAAATCGCCTTGAATATGATTTTTTATGATGTATTGTACAGCTTTATATAAAGCATAACTTCTTTCAAGGCCAACAAGTGTAAATGGCTTTACTTGTGAATAAAGGTTCATAAATGCAGCATCCTGCTCAATATCGGACACATTATTCATTGAACCAGACAGACTTTGCAGTTCCTTCAATTTTGAAAGCCTGACCATCTTCAGTCCTAAAACGCTTAAGGGATAATTGAGTATAGCTGAGATCTTCATTACTAATTACGAAGCTAAATTAAAAAGGCATCATTTTAGATGCCGTTAATTAAATACAGTTTCTTCGGCTTCTAATCATCCAGCTTCAATACTGCTAAAAAAGCCTCCTGCGGCACTTCCACATTTCCGATCTGTCGCATACGTTTCTTGCCCTCTTTTTGTTTTTCCAGCAGTTTACGTTTACGGCTGATGTCACCACCGTAACATTTCGCTGTAACATCTTTTCGCATCGCTGAAATATTTTCTCTTGCTACTACTTTTGCACCAATGGCCGCTTGTATGGCAATCTGGAATTGTTGTCTTGGCAACAACTCTTTCAATTTTTCACATAGCTTTCTGCCAAAGTCTTGCGCCCGGCTGCGGTGAATCAATGCAGATAAGGCATCCACTTTGTCGCCATTCAGCAGGATATCCATTTTTACAATATCACTATCCCTGTAACCGATCGGGTGATAGTCAAATGAAGCATATCCTCTCGTTTGTGATTTTAGCTTATCATAAAAATCGAAAACGATTTCTGTTAAGGGCATTTCAAAAATCAGCTCTACCCTTGTCTGGGTCAGGTAGCTCTGATTCATTAAGATTCCTCTTTTACCCAGGCAAAGGGTCATGATATTACCGATATAATCTGGCTTGGTAATGATCTGTGCCTTGATAAATGGTTCTTCTATCCTGTCTGTTTTAACCGGATCGGGGAATTCAGTGGGATTATTTACAATAACCTTCTCCCCTTTCGTGGTGTAAGCAATAAAACTTACGTTGGGTACGGTTGTGATTACTGTCTGGTTAAACTCTCTTTCCAGCCTTTCCTGTATGATCTCCATGTGGAGCATGCCCAGGAAACCACAACGAAAACCAAATCCAAGAGCCTGCGATGTTTCCAGTTCGTAAGTCAGCGAAGCATCATTCAATTGAAGTTTGTCCATGCAATCCCGCAGCTCTTCAAACTCATCAGTATTTACAGGAAAGATACCGGCAAATACCATCGGCTTCACTTCCTCAAAACCCCGAATCTGTTCAGGATTGGGGTTGCTGGCCAGTGTGATAGTATCACCCACTTTTACCTCTTTTGCATTTTTTATACCGGTAATAATATAACCCACATCACCTGTCCTTACTTCCTGCTTCTCCGTCATTTTCAACTTAAGGATACCAACCTCATCAGCTTCGTATTCCTGCCCGGTTGAAACAAACTTTACTTTATCTCC
>CAYPBW010000037.1:0-19199 GCA_964409055.1 uncultured Chitinophaga sp.
ACGGGGAAGCGGTACAAATCATCTTTCCCGGCCAGCATAATACCAACCAGGGGCCGGACTTCAATAATGCAAAAATTAAAATTGGTAAAACAATATGGGCAGGAACGGTAGAACTGCACCTGAAAACGTCTGACTGGCTAAAGCACAAGCACCAGTTGGATAAAAATTATAATAACGTCATCCTGCATGTGGTTTGGGAAGATGATGTAGTAAACAGTGAGATTCCCGTAGCTGAGTTGAAGGGAAGGGTTTCAAAAATTTTACTGAAGCGTTATGAAGAGCTGATGAATAACGGTTCTTTTATTCCTTGTGAAAACAGTATTCAAACTGTAAAAGAGATTACCTGGAAAAGCTGGAAAGACCGGTTATTGGCTGAACGCTTACAGCGGAAATCCAACATGGTGGAAGTGTTGTTGCGGCAGAATAATTATCACTGGGAAGAAACATTCTGGTGGTTGCTGGCCCGCAATTTCGGGATGAAGGTGAATGCAGATGCCTTTGAAGCCGTGGCCCGTTCTGTTCCTATTACTATTCTGGCCAAACAAAAACAGCAGATACACCAGTTAGAAGCCCTGCTGCTGGGGCAGGCCGGTTTTCTAGAAGAAAATTTGACAGATGAGTATGCGGTTATGTTGAAAAAAGAGTACCGTTACCAAAAGGTCAAGCATAAGCTTAAACCCATTGCCATCCCTTTACATTTTCTCAGGATGAGGCCGGTAAACTTTCCGACCATACGATTGGCACAATTAGCTATGCTGGTACACCAGTCAGCACATTTATTTTCCAAAATAAAAGAAGCAGGCCCGGTAAAAGAAATAAAAAGCTGGTTTGATGTAACAGCGAATGATTACTGGCATTATCATTATCGCTTTGATGAACCATCAACTTTTAAAAAGAAGAAACTGGGCGAGACAATGATTGATAATATCATCATCAATACCATTGCACCTGTATTATTTGCTTATGGCAGTTATCATAACGAACAGCAGTATAAAGACAAGGCCCTGTTATGGCTGGAAGGCACAGCGCCGGAAGTCAACAGTATTACCAAAGAATTTGCCGGGTTAGGTATTGAAAATAAGAATGCTTTCGACAGCCAGGCGTTGATCGAACTGAAGAATGAATATTGCAGTAAGAAAAGATGTCTGGAGTGCGGTGTGGGAAATGCGTTGTTGAAGTTTACTAATGCTTCAACTCAACAACTGAAAGAAGAACAAAATGATTGAGACGATTATCATAAGATAGGGTAGATTCCCTGGCCAAGCTCCATTTAAAAGAATCATACATTGCTTTATTAAATCTTACATTTTTTATTTGCTATAAATGATTATTTCAAATTATAAGCTCCCCACTCGTAACTCGTAACTGATTACCCCCACACTCCCCAATCCACTTTCACTTCAATATCCGGGTGAATACTTTTCATTACGGGGCAGGTTTCACCAGTATTTCTTAGGATGGCTTTTGTTTTCTCATCTATATCCTTTAATGTATCGGGAATATGAAAGGTCAGTTCAATACCACCCACCCGGCGGGGGTCTGCTTTCATGATCTTTAAGACATCAATCTTCACATCATTAAGATCAAAACCCATGGTTCTGGCTTTAATGCCCATTACGGTGATCATACAGGTGGCCAGGCTGGTAGCCATCAGGTCGGTGGGGGAGAACCGTTCTCCTTTCCCGTTGTTATCAATCGGTGCATCTGTTTCAAAAGAAGAGTGGCTGCGCAAATGGGTACAGGTGGTGCGGAGGTCGCCGGTGTACACTACAGAAGAAGTCATTATCAATATTTTGCCCTAAATTTACGTTTAGTACATTAAAAAGAATCCCCGTGAAGAAACTCAGCCTGTTTATTTTATCCGGATTGTTGGTAATTACTTCCTTTGCACAGGACACTACAAGCAATAAATCCGGCAAAGGCGACCGCAAAGAAGCCCGCCGGCAAAAGGTGGCTTCCTTAATTAAACAGGCCGAAGAAGGAGTGCTGATCTATCGTAAACAAAGCATTTTCGGGTTTCAGTTTCGCACTAATGGTTATGGTGCCTTTTACGAACTGGGGAGGATGAAAACGAACCGCAAGACAAATATCTACCGGCTTGATATTACCGAGATCAAACATCAGAAAGAAGAGAAGCTGACCAGCGGCGTTGTTTTTTTTGGAAATCCTTTCATTTACGGGAAGGTGAATAATTTTTACCAGGCTACATTGGGTTTTGGACAGCAATTAATACTTGGACAAAAAGGAAATAAAAACGGGGTAGCTGTTACGGCCATTTACAATGGAGGCCTGGCTTTAGGCCTTTTACGGCCCTATTATGTGGAGGTAGAAGATCCGTTAACCGGGGAAAACAAAATCATTAAATACTCTACGCAGGATAGTGCCTTATTTCTCGGGCCAACTATTCTGGGCAGCGGCGGTTTTGGAAAGGGCTGGAGTGAAATGAAGATGAAACCGGGTGCTTTTGTTAAGACAGCCCTGCGGTTTGATTACGGAAGATTCAACGAAGTAGTATCCGGTATTGAAATTGGGCTCAGTGCAGAGTTTTATGCCGATAAAATACAGATCATGGCCAATCAGCCAAAAGACAAACAACTTTTCTTTCAGGGCTACATATCCCTCTTGTTTGGCCGTCGAAAGTAATGGCCGTATTTTTGCCCAATGACAGAGCTTCCCGTTGTACCTGCGGCGACCGATAACCCGAGAGTAAAAAAGCCCGACTGGCTAAGGGTTAAATTGCCTATAGGGGAAAATTACAAACATGTTCGTGGGCTGGTTGATAATCATAAACTGCACACCATTTGTGAAAGCGGCAATTGTCCCAATATGGGCGAATGCTGGGGTGCCGGGACAGCCACATTTATGATTCTCGGCAATACCTGTACCCGTAGTTGTGGTTTTTGTGCCGTGGCGACGGGCCGGCCGGAGGAGGTTGACTGGGATGAGCCGCAAAGAGTGGCGGAGGCTATTCACCTCATGAAAGTAAAACATGCTGTTATCACTTCTGTTGACAGGGATGAATTAAAAGACGGTGGTTCGATTATCTGGTATAATACGATCAAAGCTGTAAAAGCATTGAATCCCGATACAACGCTGGAAACCCTGATACCCGATTTCAAAGGTGAAAAGGAAAATATTCAACGGGTCATTGATGCGGCTCCTGAAGTGGTGAGCCATAATATTGAAACAGTAGAAAGACTGACCCGCCAGGTTCGTATACAGGCCAAGTACTGGAGAAGTATGGAAGTGATCCGTACCCTTAAAGAGGGCGGTATGCGTACCAAAAGTGGTATTATGCTGGGCCTTGGTGAAAAAAAGGAAGAAGTGATACAAACATTGCGAGACCTCCGGGATAATGGTTGTGACGTAGTCACAATTGGTCAATACCTGCAGCCCACAAAAAAGCATTTACCGGTTGATCGCTTTGCACATCCCGATGAGTTTGCTGAATACCGGGAGATTGGTTATGGGCTTGGTCTTGATTATGTAGAAAGCGGCCCGCTGGTCCGTTCATCTTATCACAGCGAAAAACATGTTTTCGCTGGCCTGGGCCGGCAGCAATGGTTGCAGCAAAAAGAACAGCAAGCCTGATTTATATGAAAAAAATATTTGTAACAGGAGCAATGGTCATACTGATTGCTCCTTTTTGTTTGGGCCAGTTGAAGTGGGCAAATGTGGATTCATTATTTCAACCGTTGCCTCCATCTGTACATGTATTTAAAACAACTGATCTTTTGGATGGCAAACCCAACATTGCTTATTATGTGATAGCAGAATTGAAGGATAAAAGACTTGATTTTACAACAGATACTACCTATCAAAGAAGGTTAACCCCATCAAAGTTCTACGAGAAGAATGACCGGCCGCTGCTGGTGGTCAATACAACCTTTTTTTCTTTTGCCACTAACCAAAACCTGAATGTGGTAATTAAAAATGGAAAGCTGGTCAGCTATAACATACATACGATCAACGGCAGGGGGAAAGATACATTTACTTACAGGCATCCGTTTGGCAGTGCTATCGGTATATCAAAAAAGAGAAATGCAGATGTAGCCTGGTTGTATACTGATTCGTCAAAGAAAAAACCGTATCGGTTAAATTTTATAACAAAACCATTATCTGATTCAGTAGCCAATCCAGGATTAAAATATATCGTTGACAAATACATTTATCCAGGACCAGACCCGGCCAGAGGTAGGGTAGAAAACTTTGCTCCGTGGAAAATGAAAACTGCTGTCGGTGGCGGACCTGTCCTATTGCAAGACGGGGAAATAAAAATTACTAATAACGAAGAACTAAAATTTACTGGCAAAGCTATTGACGATAAACATCCACGGACCGCAATGGGTTATACCAGGGATAATAAACTTATCATCTTAGTTGTTGAGGGCCGTAATACAGGTAAAGCCGAAGGGGCCACACTTACTCAATTGGCACAGGTATTAAAAGACCTTGGTTGCCGGGAAGCCCTTAACCTCGATGGCGGCGGCAGCAGTTGTATGCTGGTCAATGGCAAAGAAACGATCAGGGTTTCTGATGCATCTGGTCAAAGACCGGTTCCGGCAGTTTTTATTATCAGGTCAAGGTAAAAAAGGCTGTTTTTTTCCACATAAATTCTCGCTGGCACGGTTTTTTAACTTCTGCGTACAAAACAATGTGTTATGAAAAAATTATTTGTACCAGTGATGTTGCTGGCCTCCATTGCCGCTATTGTATTGATTGCCTGCTCGAAAGAAGATAGTGCAGGAAATACAACTTTGAAAGTTAGACTGACAGATAATCCGGTCAACGCTGAGGAGGTGAATGTTGATATTCAGCAGGTAAGGGTAAAATTCAGTGAAGATTCTGTTCAGGGCTGGGCTACATTAACTACTAATGCCGGCGTTTATAATTTGCTTGGTTTGCAGAACGGAGTGGATACTTTACTTGCCGTAGGTACTATTCCGACAAATATGGTAAAGGAAATTCGTCTTGTATTGGGAACTGACAATACGATTAAAGTAGCCGGAACTGTTTATCCGCTTACAATTCCCAGCGGTGCTGAATCTGGTTTAAAAATTAAAGTGAATAAGACCTTGCAAACTTCACTTGATTCTTTGCTGATTGATTTTGATGCTGCTTTATCTATCCACGAAATAGGTAACGGTACGTATCACTTAAAGCCTGTTTTGAAACTCAAATAGTTATTCCAGACTGGTTCCAGTTATGCCCGGCAGTGCCGGGCTTTTTTGTTACAACAAAAGGTTGGTTCGGCAACTGCACAATAGGCATAAAAAAACCTGCAGTAAATATCTGCAGGTTTTATGTTGACTAGTTTTAGCTGTTATCACGGTTTAGCAGCCTCTTCAGTTTTGACAGCCTTTTCCATTGTTTTCTTACCGAGTGATCTTTTGCCACCAAGATCAACCAGGATAGGGGCAGCTACAAAAATCGACGAGTATGTACCGGTAATAACACCGATCAGCATAGCGAAGGCAAAACCTTTGGTAACCTGTCCGCCCACGAGGAACAATATCAGGATAGTAAGGAAAACCGTAAGTGATGTCATAATCGTACGGCTCAGGGTTTCATTGATCGCCCTGTTGATAACTTCTGCTCTCGGGGCCGTTGGCATCAACCGGCTGTCCTCACGGATACGGTCAAACACAATTACCGTATCGTTCATCGAGAAACCAATTACTGTTAATACCGCTGCGATGAAGTGCTGATCAATTTCCAGCGGGAATGGTACAATAGTTCTTGCGAATGAGAATACAATCAGTGTAACCAAAACGTCATGCAGCAGCGCAACAATTGTACCCATTGAATATCTCCAGTCGCGGAAACGGATAAAGATATACAGGAAGATAACGATCAGTGCGAATATTGTTGCCTTGATAGCTCCCTGTTTCAGGTCATCTGAAATGGAAGGTTCAACCTTAATAGACTGTTGAATATAAGTATCTGTATTGAACTGTGCATAGGTAAGTCCGGGTTTCAGGTGTTTTTGAAGCCCGCCAAACAACCTGGTGGATACTATTGAGTCAACCTGTGTACCGGACTGTTCAATTTTATAAGCGGTGGTTATAGACAGTTTGTCGTTACCTCCAACTGTTTTGATAATGGGATTTTCTCCTTCAAAAGCAGTTTCGAGGTCCTTTCTTACTTCCTCTACATTTACCGGCTTTTCAAATTGTACAGTATAGCTCCGTCCTCCTTCAAATTCTACTCCGTAGTTAAAACCGTTAAAATATGCGGCTATTCCTAATGCCAGTACCACGAAAGAGATCACATAAGCTATTTTCCTGTACTCAATGAATTTGAATTTGGCATGTTTGAAAATGCGGCGGGAAATTCCGGTAAAATATTCAAGATGCTTTTTCTTGTTGGTGAACATATCAGACACCCAACGGCTTACCAGGATTCCGCAGAACAACGATAATAAAATACCAATGATCTGGGTGGTGGCGAAACCTTTAACCGGTCCGAGACCGAAATAGAAAAGGATGATGGCAGTCAGCAACGTAGTGATATGCGCATCCAGAACCGGCGGTAATGATCGCCTGTAACCATCATTAATGGCTGGTATATAGCCTTTGCCTTTAGACAGTTCTTCTTTGATACGTTCATATATGATTACGTTAGTGTCAACCGCCATACCAATCGTCAATACCAGACCGGCAATACCCGGAGCCGTTAAAGTGGCTCCTAATCCTGCCAGGATACCTACAGTAAATAGCAGGTTCAGTATTAGGGCGATATTGGCTACCCATCCACTGGTATTGTAATAAACCAACATCAGCAGGAAGATGACAATAAATGATATGATAAATGCCATCGATCCGCCACGAATTGCTTCAGCACCCAGTGTAGGACCAACTTGTTGTTCCTGAACGATCTTGGCAGGAGCAGGCAGTTTACCAGCTTTTAAAATATTGGCAAGATCCTGTGCTTCCTGCTGGTCAAAACCACCGGAAATGGTAGAAGTTCCGTTAGGAATAGCGTTTATTACGTTTGGAGCAGAGTAAACAATATTGTCAAGAACAATGGCAATAGGTTTGCCAACGTTTTCCTCTGTCATTTTCTTCCAGATAGTGGCGCCGAAATTCTTCATATCCATTCTCACTTCCACTTTACCGTACTGGTCAAAATCCTGGCGGGCATCAGAGATAGCATCACCTTCCAGTTTAGCCTGGGCCCTTCCATAGGTCTTCAATGCATACAAAGCAACATCTTTGGCACTTCTGCCTTTGCTATCCTTTTCAGGAGTGCCAAAGGCCCACTGCACATCAAATGGGAAATTTGCTTTTAGTTCATTCAGGTAAGCTCTTACCTGTGCTGTGTCCTTGATCTGCACATTACCGATAGCAGCCGGGTACACTACCTGGCCTTGCTCATTTTGACCGGGGGAGAAGAAGCTTATGTATTTATCAATCGTGTTGCTGCTGGTAGTAGTTAAGTCACCTGTTTTATTGTCGGTAGTGTCTTTGTCATCAGCAAGACCGGCCAGTGTGGTATCTTTTGGCCCTTTGCCAGTGGTATCGGTCTTGATACCAGTAGTATCCTTAGGCGCTGCGGCGGCAGTATCTTTTACACCACCATATTTTGCATTGAACGCATTAATAGCTTTTTGCCAGCCAGCGCTGTAGTTAGGGTCTTGCAAAGTATAAACTTCCCAGAACTGCAGGTTGGCTGTGCTTTGCAAATATTTTCTTACCCTTTCTTTATCCTTAATACCGGGGAGTTCCACATTGATTATGCCTTTATCCCGGTTAGGGCTGATATTCGGTTGTGCTACACCAAACTGGTCAATACGGGTATTTAAAACACGGAAAGTTCTGTCAAATGCATCTTTGGCTTCACCCTGTATATAAGTTTCAACTGCAGCATCAGATGACTTTACATCAATCTTACCATTACTGGCTCCTGCAAATAACGATGCCAATGGTCTGTCTTTTTCCAGTTTCCTGTATTCTTCCAGGAAAAGAGTAATAAAATCAGCGCCGCTGTTGGCTTTACGTTTATCTGCATTAACAAGGGCCGCATTGAAATTTGGGTCTTTGGAATTATTGGCCAATGAGCGGAGCAAGCCAGATCTTTCCACTTCCAGTGTTACGTTCATCCCCCCCTGCAGGTCAAGACCAAGATTCAACTCTTCCTCTTTAGCTTTTTGATAGCTAACAGATCCATTGATGCCGTATGTTACGGTTACATCTTTGGTACTGTCGAGCAATCTGCGCAACCTTTCCTGGTATACTTTTTCCAGGAATTCCTGGTAAACAGCCTGGGAATCCTTATTGCCCGGAAACTTCTCCATGGCAGAAGGATAATTTGCTTTTACATAAGCTTTTGCCTTTGCTTCATACTTTTTTTCATGGCTTCTTACAAACCAGGTAAAAGAAAGCTGGTACAATGAATAGATGATAAGCAGTACGGTAAAAAAACGAACCAAACCTTTCAGTTGCATACGTTGATTGATTTACATTTTTAAGCTTTGTTCCGGTTGTAACTCAGCAGGACAAAGGCTTTACACTATTTTTTAAGGACGGCAAAGATAGCTGTTTCGGATTAATTCCGGGCAACTAAAAACAGGTTCTTGCCCCTTGATTTTTAAAACCTTAACTGGGCACAATCGGTATATTTGAAGGGTGATGAGACAGCCGCATAAAAGGATATGGCTTTTACCTGTTTTGGTTACTCTTTTTACTTTTCAGGCATTTCCGGCAACTGCTCAAAATCATAAAGAAAAAGTGCAGCCTGACTATAAAAAAAATCTATCGGACGCCAATATTGCCGCTTCTGACACTTTCATGCACAGGCTTTTAGCAAAGTATCCTCAATATTTTTCGGAGATCCTGGCAGGAAAAAAGGAATTGGGAGTGCAGGTTATTTATACCTTGATCGACAGAAACAAAAAGAACAAACCCACTTTTACCGACCATTATTTTGGGGTCAATGCTGACAAGTATTTTTATCCTGCTTCCACGGTCAAATTGCCGGTAGCCATTTTGGCGCTACAAAGGCTTAATGAGTTAAATATTGCCGGCCTTGACAAAAATTCAACGATGTATTCGGCCTCAGCCGGTGAAAAGCTCACTGCAGTTGCCAATGACCCCTCGGCATCTGATGGCAGACCCACTGTTGCTCATTATATCAAAAAAATATTGCTGGTCAGTGATAACGATGCCTATAACCGGTTGTATGAGTTTTTGGGCCAGGAGTACATCAATAACAATTTGCAAAAAATGGGATATTCCAATACGCAAATTATTCACCGGCTTAGTATCACTTTATCTGAAGAAGAAAACCGCCTGACCAATGCGGTGACTTTTATGGACAGTAATGGTAAAGTTCTCTGCAACAAACCAGCAGAGAGAAGCAGCTACCTGTATAAAACCAGAACAATCAAAATGGGCAAGGGATTCATGAGGGGTAATGAACTGGTCAACGAACCTTTTGATTTTTCTTACAAGAACGCCATGCCACTGCATGATCTGCACCAAATAGTGAAGAGTATATTATTTCCTGAAGCCATGCCAAAAGAAAGAAGATTCAATCTCACGTCAGATGATTATATTTTTTTGCGCCGGTATATGTCCATGCTTCCCGGAGAATCTGTTTACCCAAAGTATGACAGTAATTCTTACTGGGATAACTATGTGAAGTTTTTATTCTACGGGTCAGAGAAAGGCAATCCAAACCCGGGCATCAGAATTTTTAATAAAGCCGGCAATGCTTATGGTTTCCTGGTTGATGCTGCTTACTTCGTTGATTTTGGAAATAAAATTGAGTTCCTGCTCTCGGCAGTTATTTACTGTAATAGTGATGGTATATTCAATGATGATAAATATGATTATGATAAAATTGGTTTTCCTTTTTTGAAAAATCTCGGGAAAGTTATCTATGAACATGAGTTGAATCGTAAGCGGAAAAAAATCCCTGACCTGCGTACATTTCAATTCACTTATCGTGAATAAAAATTATTTTGCCGTATTTTCAAATCCATACATTTGCGACAGCTTGCTTTTCCCAAACTCAAGAAATCTGTTAAATGACCAACATACAGTTATCTTCTTTCCTGCAAAGATTTAATGAGCCCGAAACCCTGAAAATGGCTAAGCTGGGCAGAGAATTAAGAGCAAAAGGTATTGATGTTATTGATCTCAGTCTGGGCGAACCTGACTTTGATACGCCGGATCACATCAAACAGGCAGCGATAAAGGCAATAAACGATAACTGGAGTCATTATACGCCTGTTCCCGGTTTTCCGGATCTGAGAGAAGCTGTTTGCACCAAGCTTAAAAGAGATAATGACCTTGACTATAAGCCCGAGAATATTGTAGTATCAACCGGCGCCAAGCAAAGCCTTGCCAATGCCATGCTGGCACTGGTGGATGAGGGTGAGGAAGTGATCATACCTACACCTTTTTGGGTTACATACAGCGAACTGGTGAAGATTGCCCGGGGCAAAGTGGTAGAAATTAAGACAACCCCACGGCAACAATTTAAAATTTCACCAGACCAACTGGAACAGGCGATTACTGCTAAAACAAAATTGTTTCTTTTCTCATCACCCTGTAATCCAAGCGGTGCTGTTTATAGCAAAGAGGAATTAGCAGCCCTGGCCAAAGTTTTCATTAAACACCCGGGTATTGTTATTCTTTCGGATGAGATTTATGAGTATATCAATTTTGTTGGTAAACATCACAGCCTGGCAGCGTTTGATGAGCTTAAAGACAGGGTGGTGATCGTAAATGGTCTTAGCAAGGGTTTTGCCATGACCGGCTGGAGGCTGGGATATATTGCTGCTCACCCGGATATTGCCAAAGCTTGTGAAAAGGTACAGGGACAATTTACCAGCGGCACCAATTCTATAACGCAGAAAGCGGCAGTAACAGCCCTGACTTCTGATCTGAGACCAACGATGGATATGGTGGAGGAATTTCGTAAAAGAAGAACCAGGGTGCTGGAAATTGTGAAAGGTATTCCAGGTTTGATTTGCCCCGAACCGGAAGGGGCTTTCTATGTTTTTCCTGATGTCAGCAGTTATTATGGAAAATCAGACGGCGAAACCACCATCAGTAATGCAGGTGACTTCAGTATGTACCTGCTGAACAAAGCTCATGTAAGTTCAGTAATGGGCGATGCATTCGGAGAGCCTAAATGTGTACGTTTTTCTTTTGCCAATAGTATGAAGAATATTGAGGAAGGGTGGAGGAGGATTAAAGAGGCGCTTAGCCAGCTTAGTTAATTATTGTCGTTTCAGTTTCACAGTTCCTTCATTATTCACCAGCAGCAGCAAATCCTTTTCCCATTTTACAGTGAAGACTTCTTCCTTGTGATCGGTACCGTTATTATTTATAATGGTAAGCTTTGCTGTTTTAGTATCAAATGTGTAGGTGCCGGCTTGTTTTTCTGTGTGAATCTCACCACGATACTTACCGTCTGAAGTAAATTCCATCAGGAAATTATCCATCACATTCTGCATTTCAGTTTTACTCATGTCGGGTACTTCCATTTCCACCGGTTTCCACTTGCCGACAAGGGTCGGTGAGTTGGTTCCGGGTTTGCCTGATTCTTTACAGGCAGAAAACAAAAGCAGGAAGGACAAGAGCAGGCTGAAGCGCATAGTATTTTGTTTTATGATGAGGAATTGGCTAAGCCGGTAAAATGCTGATGCAGTTTCAAAACTTGCGGGATCAGCAGTTCCTGTTCATTGTTGGTGATAACAAAATCACACAGCTTCATTTTCATTTCTTCATTTACCTGTCGGTTGATCCTTTTCAGTATTTCATCCGGGCTCAGGTTATCCCTTTTCATCACTCGTTTAATACGTAAAGCCTGCGGAGCATATACACCAACTATGAAATCGAGATTTTCGGCAGCACCGCTTTCAAAAAGCAGAGCGGCTTCTTTGATAGAATAGGGAGCCGCCTGTTTTTGCATCCATTCTTCGGCATCATTGATTGTTACAGGATGAATGAGGGCATTGAGTAATTCAAGTTTTTCCGGGTTGTTAAAAACTATATCGGCAAGATATTTTCTGTCCAACTCGTCGTTTTTATACGCTGCTTCCCCAAAATGCTGCTTTATAGACACTTTGATTTTTTCATTACTGTTCATCAGCCTTTTTGCTTCTGTATCTGCATAATAAACGGGTATGCCCAGTGTTTCAAAGATTTTTGCAACCGTAGACTTACCGCTTCCGATACCTCCGGTCAGGCCGATTTTTACCATAAAGGGAAATTACAAAAAACAAATCCCAAATTCCAATTTTCAGGAATTTGGGATCTCGATATTCTTATTAGAATTTTTATTTCTTTTCAGTTGCGGGTTTATTGAGTGCAGCTGTCCAGTCCATGCTGATAGCACTTTTTTCGATCTTCAGGTAGCTGCCCGGGCTTACTTCAATATTCAATGTGCCATCTTCATTTACTTTATTGATAACGCCATGGATACCTGCGATAGTTACTACTTTATCACCTTTACCGAGGTTTTCAATAAAGCTCTTCTGGTTTTTAGCCCTTTTGGCCTGCGGCCTGATGAAGAACAGCCAGAATACAAGGATCATTAATCCCAGGAACACCAATTGAATGGTGCCTCCGCCGGAAGCGCCGCCCTTGCCCTGCTCTCCACCCGGAGGTGTACAGGAAGAAAGAATAAAAATTACAGCACTGATGGCGATATAATTCAGTTTTGATTTCATTATCTGATTTGTTTAGTTGTTTAAATTGTTGTGTTAGTTAGTGACTTCCACCCGAAAATCGAGTGAGTGTGAACGGGAGGGATTGGTATTGGCATCCACACTTATATGTTTCCTGTTTTCGCCGGGGCGTCCTTTACTGTCAAACTTTGCTTTAATAACTCCTTCTTCCCCGGGTGCAAATGGCTGCTCCGGTTTTTCAGGTACGGTGCATCCGCAACTGGCAGTTACATCTAAAATTACCAGCGGCCTGGTGCCTGTGTTCTTGAAACGGTAGGTTACTTCTACTACCTGTCCTTCTTTTACTTTACCCATATCCAGATAGGTTGAGTCGAGCCAGGTGAGTGTAGTGTAATTAGCCGTATCGTTAATTGCCTTTTGTTTTTCGGCGTAGCGGATACTGTCCTGGATGCGGGTATCCTGTTCGGATGAAGCATTTCCTTTCTTGTCAACCGATTTACAGGAAATAAGCAGGCCTGCAAGAACTGTTGCTACTAATATTCGTTTCATCTGCTTAGAAATTTATGGAGTTGCAAAAGTAACGGTAAAGAGGCGGGTGAACAAACCCTTAATTTTTTTTATAATCTACCTTATGCATTTTGTTTTGCTGAACCAGCTCTTTATGAATATTGTCCAGTATGCCATTTACAAACTGACCACTTTGCTGGGTGCTGTAATCTTTGGCAAGGTCTATATATTCGTTAATAGTTACTTTAGGCGGAATCGTTTCGAAGTACAGGAATTCTGCTACACCCATTTTCATCATAATCATATCCAGCAGGGCAATCCGTTCAGGGTCCCAGTTTTTTAGTTTTGGGATTATCAGTTCCTGCAAGTATTCGCTTTTATCCAAAACAGTTTGAAGCAGTTCTTTGGCAAATTGTGCTTTATCCGGGCTTAACATTTGTTTGAAATCGTAACTGCCGGGTTTTTGTAAATAAGCAACCAGTAACTGTACTACCATTTCTCCGTCATCATCCCAGTTGGAAAAATTTTCTTCAATATGCGAGACAAATATTTCATTGGCCAGCAAGAGGTCGTTCAGGATGAATTCAATAATCTTTTTTTCTTCCTGTTTTTCTCTTGCTCCTTTGGCTATGTAGGCTTTGTATTCCGGCGTTTCTACAAGGCTGAGGTATATTTTCCGTATCAGTTCTTTATCCGTGTAGGTATCAGGCTTTTCTTTATTGAACTGTTCTTTTAATGCCGCATCGTCCAGCATCTTCCAGAGCACTTCATTGCCTGCTATTTTGATATTTACATTCAAATCTTCGGCGGTAGGCAGGTGTTTGGAAGCCTTTTGATGGGCATCCGTTTCTGCATAACGGGTTACCTCTGTTAAAAACCAGGTGAGATAGACCAGTAAAGAACGGGTCTGGTCAAAATGATCCTGTAATATCTTTTGCGCTTCGCCGGGTTTAACCTCTTTCTCCTGGGTGGTTGCGGTGTATACCGTTTGCATCACTTTTACCCGGATATTTCTTCTGCTGATCATACGTTAAGAACTCATTGAGCGGCGAAGATAGGCCTTTATCTATCATATCTCCACAGCTCATATTATCAGTTTATTAGACATGCTCTGACTGTCAGAAATAAGGTGAGTAACTGACACATTAGCGGAAAAAAGCTGCTTTAGGTGATATGTTAATTCAAATGAACATGACAGAACTGCAAATTTTTCATATTCGGTCCCCGTGGCATATTATTTCCTGTACCTTCGCCGCCCTGCCTATAAAGAAATAAACCAGGCAGGAAGTTTCAATTCAAAAAACTCAAAATCAATACAATTATGGCTAAGAAAGTCAATGTTACCCCCCTTCATGACAGGGTAATTGTAAAAGCTGCAGCAGCGGAAGAGAAAACTGCCGGTGGAATTATTATCCCCGATACAGCTAAAGAAAAACCTCAGCGTGGTACCGTAATCGCCGCGGGGCCCGGCAAAAAGGATGAACCAGTTACCGTTAAAACAGGTGACACTGTATTGTATGGTAAATATGCAGGAACAGAAATCCAGATCGATGGCGAAGACTATCTCATCATGAGAGAGTCGGACATTCTTGCAATTGTATAAGGTGAAAAAAGGAGAATCTGCCGGTTTAAAACCGGAATTCATCATTCCAGCATTAATTGCGAATTATCTTATTAATTAACTATCAAACTAAATATTATGGCAAAACAAATCTTCTTCGACATTGAAGCAAGAAATAAAATGAAGAAAGGCGTTGACACATTGGCCAACGCTGTGAAAGTAACCCTTGGTCCCAAAGGCCGTAATGTGGTTATTGAGAAAAAATTTGGTGCTCCGGCTGTCACTAAAGATGGTGTAACGGTTGCAAAAGAAATTGAACTGGAAGACCCTATTGAAAATATGGGCGCCCAAATGGTAAAAGAAGTAGCATCTAAAACAGCCGATCTCGCCGGTGATGGTACTACTACTGCTACCGTACTGGCCCAGTCGATCATCAGCGAGGGTTTGAAAATGGTGGCTGCCGGTGCTAACCCAATGGACCTGAAGAGAGGTATTGACAAAGCCGTTAGCCTGGTAGTAGAGAGCCTGAAGTCTCAAAGTCAGACAGTAGGCAGCGACAGTAAAAAAATTCAACAGGTAGCTACTATTTCTGCCAATAACGATGAAACAATCGGTAAACTGATTGCCGAAGCTTTCACTAAAGTTGGAAAAGAAGGTGTAATCACCGTAGAAGAAGCAAAAGGAACTGACACCACTGTTGATGTGGTGGAAGGTATGCAGTTCGACCGTGGTTATATCTCTCCTTATTTCGTTACCAACAGCGAAAAAATGGAGGCTGAATTACAAAATCCTTACATCCTGATCTACGATAAGAAGATCAGCAACATGAAAGATATTCTCCACATCCTGGAGAAAGTGGCACAAGGTGGCCGTCCTTTACTTATTATCGCTGAAGACCTGGAAGGTGAAGCACTGGCTACATTGGTGGTGAACAAACTCCGCGGCACATTGAAAGTGGCTGCTGTAAAAGCTCCTGGTTTCGGTGATCGCAGAAAAGAAATGCTGCAGGATATTGCTATTCTTACAAAGGGTATTGTGATCAGCGAAGAGCAGGGTTACAAACTGGAGAATGCTGACCTGAGCTACCTCGGACAGGCAACTTCTGTAACTATCGACAAAGACAATACAACAATCGTTGGTGGTAAGGGCAAAAAAGAAGATATCACTGCCCGTGTGAACCAGATCAAGGCACAGATTGAAACCACAACTTCAGATTACGATAAAGAAAAATTACAGGAACGCCTGGCTAAACTGAGCGGTGGTGTGGCAGTATTGTATGTAGGTGCGGCTACCGAGGTAGAAATGAAAGAAAAGAAAGACCGTGTAGATGATGCGCTGCATGCCACAAGGGCTGCTGTGGAAGAAGGAATTGTTCCAGGTGGTGGTGTAGCTTACATCCGTGCTATCGAAAGCCTCGAGGCTAAAGTTCGTGGTCAAATTGCCGATGAGCAAACTGGTATGGCCATTGTTCGCCGTGCATTGGAAGAACCGGTTCGTATTTTGACAGCTAATGCTGGTATTGACGGTTCTATTGTTGTACAGAAGATCAAAGAAGGTAAAGCTGACTTTGGTTTCAATGCAAGAACGGAAGAATATGAGCACCTGTTTAAAGCTGGTGTAATTGATCCGACTAAAGTGAGCCGTGTAGCATTGGAAAATGCAGCTTCAATTGCAGGTATGCTGCTGACCACTGAATGTGTCGTAGCCGACAAACCAAAGAAAGAAGAGCCGCATACGCATGGCGCTCCTGATATGGGTGGCATGGGCTATTAAAAATAACTCTGTCAATAAAGCTAAAAGGCCCCTGTCACCAACAGGGGCCTTTTTTTGGAATTAATTTGTGATTTTAATGAAAGTTGAAAATGACTATGTATATGCTAAAGAGGATTAAAGAGTTTTTCCGAAAAACTGGCAACAAATTTATCCGGCGTTTTAAAAATGATAATGATGATTTTTTTTCCGACAATCCATATGTTATTTTTTGAACAGTAAAACCCCGGGGGTTTGTTTTGGGTAAAAACCGGTTGGCAGCAGTTGCATTTATACTTAGCTTTATATACTATTTTCAGGTCCTGATAATTTTGAGGCTCCTGGGATATTTTATCAAAACCATTTAATTATGAGAAAAATCTACAAGCTCAGTTTTACGGTTTTTGCAGTATTCATTCTCTCGATGGCTTTAGAGGCTCAAAACAACTTTTTCACCGATGCCGGTGAAAACAGGGTTTTGAATACTACTGGTCAACGGGTGATAGTGCCGCAAAAATTCAGAACATCATCTATGGATGTTCCATCAATGAAGGCATTCCTGTGGAATCTGCCGGAAGAGAAAAACTTATCTAACAGAAGACAAGCTCCTGTAATTTCCATTCCGACACCTGATGGAAAGTCTGCCAGGTTTTATGTTTGGGAAAGCAGCATCCAGGAGCCGGGTCTGTCGGCAAAATTTCCTGAGATCAAAACTTTCCTGGGCCAGGGTATAGACGATCCTTATGCCACGATTCGTATGGACTTCGGGCCCAATGGTTTTCATGCCCAGGTACTAACAGCCAACGGCTCATATTATATTGATCCTTATGCAAGAGGTGAAATAAATAATTATATCAGTTACTTCAGAACTGATCTTCAGAAAGCAGGAACATGGCTCTGTGAAGTTCCGGATAATCCAACGTCCTATCGGGGCCCTGTAACAGAGGCGGCCTGTTTAGGAACAAATTTGAGGACATATCGTCTGGCGGTTGCCTGTACCGGTGAATATGCTCAGGCACCCGGTATTGCAGCAGGAACAAATGCTAGTATTCTGCACAATGCAATTGTGACAACAGTGAACAGGGTAGTAGGTGTATATGAAACCGAAGTTTCTGTAAGGATGGTATTGGTGGCCAATAATAATCTTGTCGAATATTTGGATCCGGTAACAGACCCTTTCAATGGTAATAATAATGCAAACGTTCTTATCAATGAAAGCCAGGCTGTAATTGATGCCAATATCGGTTCTGCAAACTATGATATAGGTCATACATTTAGTACAGGCGGTGGTGGATTAGCACAATTGAGTTGTGTATGCGGATCCAGCAAAGCCAGGGGTATTACCGGAAGTCCTAATCCTACCGGCGATGGTTATGATATTGATTATGTTGCCCATGAAATGGGACACCAGTTTGGTGGTAATCATTCTATGGCTGGCTGTGGTTCATCGCCGGCTTCTACCAAATATGAAGTTGGAAGCGGAACCACTATCCAGGCTTATGCCGGTATATGCGGAGGAGAAAATATACAGCCAAACAGTGATCCGTTCTTTCATGCTATCAGCTTTGATGAAATAAGCAATTTCGTCAATGGCGCCGGGGGTACCTGTGCTGTTCTTACACCAACCGGTAATACACTTCCCGTTATAGACCCATTACCGAATAATGGTGTTACTATACCAATCAGTACTCCCTTTACACTATCCGGAACTGCAACGGATGCCAATGGCGATGCACTGACATATTGCTGGGAGCAATGGGATTTGCAGGGTGTGCAGACCTGGAATGCAGGTGCCACAGCTCCTGCGGGTAATACAGTACCCCTTTTCAAATCAAGGGTGCCAAAAACAAATGGTAACAGAACATTCCCTGATATTGCCGTGATTTTAGCAAACTATCCTGCTAATCCACCGGCTACGATGGGTGGTTTAAAAGGCGAAACCCTTTCACCCGTTGCCCGTGCCATGAATTTCAGGCTTACCGTAAGAGATAACAGGGCCGGTGGCGGCGGTGTATCTTCCAGTGGTGGCGGTGGTTGCCAGACATCCACACCCTTTACCATCAACGTTGCAGGCACGGCACCTTTTGTCGTTACATCACCGAATGGTGGTGAAAGTTATGCCGGCGGATCAACACAAACTGTAACGTGGAATGTAGTGGGAACCAATGCTGCACCATTTAACGTGGCGAATGTGCGGATACTATTCTCCAATGACGGAGGTCTCACTTTCCCAACAGTTCTTTTAGCAAGCACTGCTAATGATGGTACAGAGTCTGTAACAATTCCGGTCGGAGTTACTTCCACTGCCCGTATTAAAGTGGAGGCATTGGGAAATATATTCTTTGATATCTCCAATAATAATTTCAGTGTGACTGCACCAGTCAACGGATTTACATTCAATAGCCCTGCTGCTGTAGTAGCTACATGTCCGGCGCCGAATCCAATGACTTCCGGAAATCTTACGGCCACTTATGTGGGATCATTTACCGGTAATATTAATTTAAGTGCTGCATCTGTTCCTGCATTGCCGGGCGGTGCCACCATATCATTCAGCAACAATCCGTTAACTACGGGTTCACCTTCGACAACAGTATCCCTGAATGGTATGCAGAATGCTTCACCAGGCACATATACTATTACTGTAACTGGTGTTGGCGTTAGCGGACCCACTGTTACCAGGGATATCACCTTTACAATCAATGCGGGATCAGGTCCTTCGGTTACGACACAGCCAACGAA
>CAYPBW010000038.1:0-19168 GCA_964409055.1 uncultured Chitinophaga sp.
TGAATGTATTGGACGCTGAGCCGGTGGTTTTTGAGGAGCAGTTGAAATTGTGGGAATGGATTGCTGCTTATTATATGTGCAGTGAAGGAGAAGTAATGGCAGCTGCCCTGCCTGCACATTTCAAATTATCAAGTGAGACGATACTGGTATATAATGAGGAGTATGGGGATGACTTTTCTGCCCTTGATCATGATGAATATATTGTAGGTGAGGCTTTATTGCTAAAAAAAGAACTCAATCTTTCTGAGGTTCAGCAGTTACTTGACTCTTCCCATGTTTATCCTGTCATAAACCGGCTGATCAATAAAAAAGTTTGCTATGTATGGGAAGCATTGAAGCAAACCTATGTTCCCAAGAAGGAAACCTATGTGCTGTTAAACCCGGAGTATGATAATGAGGATAAACTCTCCGACCTGCTCAACAACTGGACAAGGGCTCCCAAACAGATGGAGCTTTTGCTCAGCTATCTCCATTTGATAAAGACAGAAGGGGAGGTGACCAAACCGGCGCTGCTAAAAAAATCCGGCGCTTCCGAGGCGCAGTTAAAAGGGTTGACCGAAAAAAAAATTCTCTGGACGGAAAAAAGAATAGTCGATCGTATCAAATACCTGCCCAAGAATGTAACGATTGATTTTGAGCTGACAGCAGCACAACAAAAAGCCCTTGAAGGAGTAAAAAATCAATTGGAGGATAAGGCAGTTTGTTTGCTGCATGGTGTTACCTCCAGTGGTAAAACCAATATTTATATTAAACTGATCGAAGAATATATAAAGCTGGGTAAGCAGGTTCTGTATATGCTGCCGGAGATTGCCTTAACATCACAGGTGATTCGCCGTTTGCAAAAACATTTTGGCGGCTACATCGGTATCTATCATTCCAAATTTTCGCAAAACGAGAGGGTGGAAATATGGAACAAGGTAAAAAACGGAGAGCTGCGGGTCATACTCGGTGCAAGGTCATCGGTGTTCCTGCCTTTTCAAAACCTGGGACTGGTGATTTGTGATGAAGAACATGATTCTTCTTTTAAACAACAGGAACCTGCACCCCGTTACAACGGAAGAGATGCGGCTATTTACTTTGCATCGCTGTTTAAAGCAAAGACTTTGCTAGGCAGTGGTACGCCTTCCATTGAAAGTTATTATAATGCGGTTACCGGAAAATATGGCCTGGCAGAACTGTTGCAGCGTTATGGTGATCTTAAACTGCCACCTATCGAATTCATTGATACAAGAATGCTTCGGCAGGCTCAGCATGACAAGCCGTTTGTTTCCAAGGTAATGTTATCTCCGCTGTTGATTGAGGCTGTGAATGAAGTTATTGCAAGAGGTAAACAGGTAATACTCTTTCAGAATCGCAGAGGCTATGCACCTTACCAGGTATGTGGTGTTTGTGGCTGGATACCGCAATGCAGGTATTGCGACGTATCACTTACTTTTCATAAACTCAGCAACAAACTGGTTTGCCACTATTGCGGCACTACTTACCCGCCGGTACATAGCTGTGCAGCCTGCGGCAGTGACAAGTTTGTACAACGCAATTTCGGTACGGAAAAAATTGAAGAACAGTTGCAGGAAACTTTCCCAGATGCCAAAGTGGCCCGGATGGATATTGATACGGTCAGAGGTAAAAATGCCCACGATGTGCTGATACAGCAATTTGAACAAAGGCGTATTGATATATTGGTAGGCACCCAAATGGTGGTTAAAGGGCTTGATTTTGACAATGTTGACCTGGTGGGCATACTGGATGCAGATGGCTTATTGCATTTTGCCGATTTCCGGGTGAATGAAAGAGCCTTTCAACTGATGGAGCAGGTGAGCGGCCGTGCCGGGCGAAAGGAAGAAACAGGAAAGGTACTGGTACAGACCTCCCAGCCACATCATCCGTTGCTGCAAATTGTACAGCAGCATGATTACAAAGCCATGTTCACAGAAGAAGTGAAAAAACGGAAAGAGTTCGCCTATCCTCCTTTTTCCCGGATTATTCACCTTACGTTTAAGCATAAGTTTAAAGAAGTGGCAGAGAGAGCAGCTATACATTACAGCAATGCATTGAAGAATAATTATGGCAATTACATAGTCGGCCCTGCCGAACCGGTTATTGGCCGTATCCGTAACCAGTATTTAATGGAACTGTTGCTGAAACTGCCCCGTGACAGCAGAACGATTAATCAATGTAAGAAAGACCTGCTGGAACAAATTGCCATCCTGCACCAGGATAAAAGTTTTCGGAGTGTAACGGTAGTGGCTGATGTGGATGCAGTATAGGAGACCATAAATTAATAAATGATATAATCTCAAAACAATGAAAAAATATCACTTCTGGAAATTAACATGGATACTATTTCCTTTAGTTTTTGCCTGTAAAGGGAATAGCAGTAAAGAAGCGATCCGCAATGTTCCTGAAAATGTTGGTGAACAAGATAATGGGATACTATCTGTTACTGATTTATTAGCACTTTCTGAGTACAATGATCTGTCCGGGGTTCAATTGTACATGAAAAAAAGGAGCCAAAGCTTTATTCATGCAAAAAAGGGTGAGTTTGTGGCTTTTAGAAATGTTGCTGTTACTGATACTGCCGGTAAAAATATTGAACTAACAGCATCCGTTTTATATGTGGCTACAGATCCAATGGCTGATTGGAGAATAGCCCATATTATACACAGCCCTGAATTAAATGAAATATTTATGAATGAACTGAAGCAAAAAGGATACGAACTTACAGATTCTTCTAACAGCTATTTGATGAAAGCAAAAAGTTATTATTATGATTCGAAAGGCTATCCCGGAAAAAGGGTTGTCTTTACCCGAACATTTTTGCCATGGCTGTTAAAGGGTATCTATGTTAACCAAGTTACATGGCCTTGTTTTGTTTACGAAGTGCTAGCAAAATAATAGTTCAGCTGTTCATCTTTTTTATTTCGCTGTAGGTTGCTATATATAAACCTTTGGGATTTTCTTTTACCAGTCCAATCATTGCTTTTGCAACACAGATAGCTTTTACCGGTTTGTATTTTGCAGGCATTAAGAATGATATCACCGGCATTACCCACTGCGCTATCTTTTCCCCAAACCTTGATTCCTTCCTGTTGCCCAATAATAAGGAGGGCTGCATGACATATACATTCGTCAGGCCGACAGTTTTAACCGCTTCTTCAATTTCGCCTTTCAGTTTCAGGTAAAAATTATTGCTTTTACTGTTTGCCCCAACGGAGGATACAAATACAAAGGTCTCGCAGCCATTTAGTTTACAGAGCCGGGCGGTATTTACCGTTATGTCGTAGTCTATTTTTCGGTAAGCATCTTTGTCACCCTTTACTTTCTTCTGAGTAGTGCCGATGCTGCAAAATACCACGTCGCTGTCTTCCAGTGCCAGCCGGAAACTTTCCATATCGGAGAAGTCAACCAGTTTCTTTTCCAGTTTGGGATGAGTAAATTCCATAGGCCGGCGAATGAGTATTCTGACTGAATCAAAATATTCATCTGCAAGCAGTAAATCCAGCAGGTGGCTGCCGATAAGTCCTGTAGCACCGATCAGTGTTGCTCTCATAAAGAATCCCGAAGTTTGCAGTATGCAAATTCAGGAAAATATTTCACTCCGGTACTATAATACCTTCGGCATTGATGTAAAAGCAAGATACTTCGCATCGTTTAGTGACACGGATGAATTGGAGGAAACCTTAAACTTTAAACTTCAAACTTCAAACCTCATCCTTGGTGGTGGCAGTAATATTTTATTTACTAAAGACTTTGACGGCCTGATTTTGAAAAACGAAATAAAAGGAATTGCTGAATTGCATGAAGACAATGAATATGTATATGTAAAAGCAGGGGCAGGGGAAAACTGGCACCAGTTTGTGCAGCATTGTATTCAGCGCAATTGGGCAGGTATTGAAAACCTGTCGCTGATCCCGGGCAATGTGGGGGCATCGCCCATGCAGAATATTGGGGCTTATGGTGTGGAGATTGATGATGTATTCTGGGACCTGGAGGCTTATCATATACCTGAAAAGAGAATTGTGACTTTCACCCGGTCAGATTGCGAGTTTGGCTACCGGGAAAGTGTATTCAAAAGAAAATATAAAGACCAGTTTGTGATATTGAATGTCACTTACCAGTTGAGAAAGAAGCCAAGATTTAACACCAGCTATGGGCCTATTAACCAGGAACTGGACAGAATGGGAGTGAGGGAGCTTTCGATCAAATCCATTTCCGATGCGGTCATCAATATCCGCTCTTCCAAATTGCCCAATCCAAAGGAGATAGGAAATGCAGGTAGCTTTTTTAAGAACCCTACTGTTGACACAGTTACATTTAATGTCCTCCAATCTAAATTTGAAAATATTGTTGGCTATCCGACTGCAGATGGCATGGTGAAACTGGCTGCGGGCTGGCTGATTGAGCAATGCGGCTGGAAAGGTTTCCGTAAAGGGGATGCCGGATGTCATGGCGGGCAGGCCCTGGTGCTGGTAAACTACGGGAATGCAACAGGTAAAGAAATTTACCAGCTAAGCGAAGAAATTCTGCAAAGTGTAAAAGAAAAATTCGGTGTCACACTGGAAAGAGAGGTAAATATTATCTAATCCGGTTGTTCCTATGACTATTTAACTTTTCAGGCTTCTTCATCAAACTCAAAGTCCTTATCACTAAAGTTCATCATACTTCCTACCAGGTCCTTGAATTCTACTTTGCTTTCAAACATTTTCTTGCTGATCAGTGAATAGGAGGCAAGGCCATGCAATACAAATTCCATTAAAAGTGATGCCTGTTCTTCATTAACGCCGGGAAAATATTTTTTTACTACTGCATGCAGCCCGTCTACTTTGTACAGCAGCAGCATTTTGTCTTTGTCAGATGTGTTAAATGAAATATTCAGAGTATTCCCTTTGTCAAACCAGTTGGTAACGGGGCGATAGGGATTATCATCTTTTTGTTCTTCCTGTGATGGTTTGCCTGTATTGCGTCTTTTCTTTAGCTGGTCAGGATTGGGGAAGTACTGGATAAACTGTGACCGGATAGCTTTGTCCACCAGGTTCATTGCTACCTGGAAGGGACCTTCCTGTTCTCCTTCGTACACCAATTCTACTTTACCGGTTATAGACGGAATAATACCAGCCAGGTCGCTGACCCAGACCTGTGTTTGTTTTTCGCTATTGATAATGGCCCTTCTCTCGGCGGCACTTACGGCATTTTCAAAAGCCGAAATCGTAAGCCTGGCGCTTACTCCGCTTTTCTTATCTACAAACTCGCTGTTTCTGGCTTCAAAAGCCACTTGTTCGATAAGCCGTTTGATCAGATCACTCACCTTTACTTTGGCCTTTTGTTCGTCACTTACTTCCGCTTCCTGTTCGGTAATCTCCAGTGCATTTTCCAAACTCTTTGGATAGTGAGTGAGTATCTGGCTTTGTATACGGTCTTTTAATGGTGTAACAATAGAGCCACGGTTGGTATAATCTTCCGGATTTGCCGTGAACACAAATAGGATATCCAGTGGCAACCTTAACTTAAATCCCCTTATTTGTATATCTCCTTCCTCCAAAATATTGAACAAGGCAACCTGTATCCTTGCCTGCAGGTCGGGCAGTTCATTGATCACAAAAATGCCGCGGTTGCTTCTTGGGATGATGCCGTAATGGATTACACGGTCATCCGCAAAACTCAGTTTCAGGTTAGCCGCTTTAATAGGATCGATATCACCGATCAGATCAGCAACGCTTACATCCGGTGTGGCCAGTTTTTCACCATATCGTTCGCTGCGGTGAATCCAATGAATGGCTGTTTCATCGCCATGTGTGGCGATTTCTTCCTGTGCAAAACGGGAGATGGGGTCCAGCGGGTCATCGTTGATGTCACTGCCGGCAATGGATGGAATGTATTCGTCCAAAAGTTCCGTCATCTGGCGGGCCATTCTTGTTTTGGCCTGTCCGCGGAGACCAAGAAACAGAATGTTATGCTTGCTCAGCAAAGCTCTTTCCACATCAGGTATTACTGTGTCTTCATAACCTACGATGCCAGAAAAGGTAGTTTCACCCTTCTGAAGTTTTGCAATAAGGTTTTGGCGAATTTCTTCTTTGATGCTTTTGGGCTTATAGCTGCTTTTCTTAAGTTCACCCAGGGTCTTAATGCTGTTAATATTAATGTTCATTTAATCGTTCTTGTTTTGATTGTATTTTATTTTTTCTTTTACAGTTAAGTTGATGATTTTGTAATTCTTAATCTGATTAATTGTCATTTCATCCAGTAAGCTAACTATATCAGAATACGAGGCATTTTCGCCAGGTTTTAAATAGAAATAAAGATTTGAACCATGCTTAGTAAGTTCCTCCCTTATATAAGACCTGAAATTATTTGATCCTGTTAATGAGTAAAAGTCTCCTTCTGTATTATTAACGCCATAATAGCAATAGATGCTATCAACGTTAATTAATATACAGGTTGTTGAATTACTGACTGGTGTAAATGAAGTATCTGACTTCTCTTCTTTTGGAAGCAGCAAATCAATTTTTTGTGTTGTGCTCTCCGTTGTAAAAACATCGTTTTTTTTGATCTTATTATCGGATTTACAGGAATGTAAAAGTGTGAAAGCAACAAGTATGATGAAATATATTTTCATAGTCAATAAATTTTTTTTCTTTTTCCGCTTTCAAAATCTTTAAAAATAAATGCACCCAATTTATCCAATGAGGCAAAAAATGCCTTGCCGTGGTTCATTTCTGTGAATTCCTGCACAAAGCGCTGCAGGTAAGGGTCAGTAGCAATCATAAAAGTGGTAATAGGTATTTTTAGCTTTTTACACCGGGCAGCCAGGTTCAGGCAACGGTTCACCACTTTACGGTCCAATCCAAAACTGTTTTTGTAATAGCGTTTGCCTATTTTCAAACAGGTAGGTTTTCCATCCGTGATCATGAAGATCTGCTTGTTTGGATTTTTCCTTCTTCTCAATATATCCATAGCCAGTTCAAGACCTGCCACGGTATTGGTATGATAAGGCCCGACCTGCAGATAGGGAAGGTCTTTCACTTCAATGGGCCAGGCATCGTTGCCAAACACAACTATATCCAATGTGTCCTTGGGATATTTTGTTTTGATCAGTTCACTCAGGGCCATGGCCACTTTTTTGGCAGGAGTGATCCTGTCTTCCCCATATAAGATCATGGAGTGGGAGATATCAATCATCAGCACAGTGGATGTTTGTGCTTTGAAATCAGTTTCCCGTATACTCAGATCATCTTCCTTCATATGAAAACTCTCAATACCATGATTGATCTGCGCATTGCGGATACTTTCCGTAAAATCAATTTGCTCCAGCATATCGCCAAACTGGAATCGCCTTGTCTCTGGATTTACTTCATCACCCTGGCCTGGCTTGAAACTGTGGTGATCCCCCTGTTTTGTTTTTTTTAGTTTACCAAAAATTTCCTCCAGGCTTCTTTTTCTGATGCCCTGTTCGGTTTTTGGGGTGATCTTAATCTGTCCCTGCTCATTATTATCTGTGATATAGCCTTTCTCCCTTAACTCTTCAATGAAATCACCCATGCCGTATTCATCATCTGTCAATTGATATTTCTTATCCAGTTCATTCATCCATTGCATGGCCTCAGTTACGTCGCCGCTTGTATAGGTTAGTAATTGCATAAACAGATCAAGCAATTGCTCAAACCGGCTTTTGCCATCCCTATCCGGGTCAAATTTGGTAAAATGAAAACCTCGCATTGGATATACAATTTACAACAAATACTTCGCTGCTGGTGCTTTCATAACAATCATACTGCTGAGAAGTTGACAATAAAAAAGCCCCGGGATTCCGGGGCTTTTTTATTGTGGGTAAGATTATTTCTTATCTGTACTGTCCGGTGAGTTGATAATAGTTCCCCCGCCTTCCACACCGGGTTTAGGTGCTTGTGTTTGCGGAACATATTTTTCTTCCACCGCTTTCATTACATCCATTAATCCCCTGTTGATCAGGATTTCGGTTCGCAGGCCGGCTTGTTTATCCTTAAGACTATTACTGAAATAATATTCTGCCTGGTTCATTTCCTGTCTTGCCTGGTTTTGCTGTTCAGCAGTTTGGGCGAAAGCTGCTTTCATCTGCGCCTGCTGACGCATGTTATCATATTGATCCAGGATCTTATTGAATTCAAGACGGCTCATATTACCCAGGGCTGCATAATAATTCATCTGCTGCTCCAGGTCTTTCTTCACGGCCTGGCGAACTTTTTCGGCAAGCTCAGTCTTACCTGCCTTATAACATGCTTCCAGGTAGATCAGGCCGGTCTGGTTGTGTCCGTTATACCGGCTAACCTGTGCATAAGGCAAGTTGGCAGGGTTTATCCCCGCTTCAACTTTATCTAATAATTTTTGCGCTTCTTCTTTCCTGCCGAGGTCTGCCATATTACCTGCTGCTTCACCATACAGCGCCCTGATGTTAAGGATATGACGACGGTTTTCTTCATCGAAATAAACGCCTTTCTTATTGGCACCACCAAACTCAAATTCGTTCATCATAACCCTGTACATGGAATCTGTATTGTTATCCCTGATCTGTGTTCCACCCAGGCCATTCTGGCGGAACGCCTGTTCAACTATCCAGTTCTGTTGGGGGGCTTTATTTACTACCGGTACCAGGCGATAGGCCATACCATCTTTGCGCAGATACTGGCCAAAACCTAATTCTCCAAAATTGGCAGTGAAATAGATTGGACGTTTCCATTGGTTAGAAGCGATAATGTTCAGAATAATGAAGTCACTTCTTACCAATCCGCCTTTAAGTTTATTCATCGGAATCTCAAACAGCATTTCTGAAAGCACACTGTCGCCTGCATTCACGGTTCCGTTCTTTCTCACCAGTTCGGTATTTACGGGTACACTGAATTTGGCTACAGGATCCCAGTCTTTTGTTTGAGGATTATATACCTGTGCTACAGGGAATCCGTTGGGGCCTTCATCTCTTCCGGTTTCACTGTTAATATAAGGCTTGCCGAGGATATTCTTCATAACCTCGTACAAAGGATAATATTTGTTGGGGTCAGCATTGGGGCTGAGTTTATACCGCATGTATTCCCGGTTATGCCCTTCAATTTGCTCCGGAGACCAGATAACATCCAATGAATCTGCTTTATTTACCTGGTAACGAAGCTGGTTGATGTACCAGTCAATGCCCAGCAAACTGTTGTTGATGATACGAATATCCGGACGAACACCTTCTACTTCCTGGGCATACCAGAGCGGATAGGTGTCATTATCACCAAAGGTGAAAATAACCGCATTGGGGGCACAGCTTTCGAGATAATTTTTTGCAATATCCGGGGCGGTTGTTTTTTGGTTTCTGTCATGATCATCCCATTCCTGTTGTGCCATGAGCACCGGCGCCACCATACAAATAGCAGCAGATGCAATATTGGCCATACGGTGATTTTGACCATTGGATGAAACAGCTTTTACAATAAAGTAAACAGCTGTTGTAAAAATGGCAAATAAGGCTGTTGCAAAAACAGATACCATGAACATATCGCCAAATGTTCCGGGAGATGCACTCATTAACGTGACAAAGAAGGTGAGTATACTGCCCCCGATCATCAGATTCTGGAAAGTAAGTTTGTCTGCTTTATCCAATGCAAGTCTTACAAAACCCACCACTGCCAAACCGATCCAGATAGCATAGGCATAAAAGGATCCCACATAAGCATAATCCCTTTCACGGGGCTGGTTGCCCGGCTGGTTCAGGTAGAGCACTACTGCAATACCGGTGAAGAAGAATAGCAGGAAGCTGACCACCCAGTCATTCCTGTTTCGCAAGAACTGGTAAACAAATCCTATTATTCCCAGTATAAAAGGAATCAGGAAAAGCTTGTTGTTAGCTTTATTGTTTTTAATGCTGTCCGGCAGTTTTGACTGATCGCCGAGTCGTTTATTGTCAATAATCGAAATTCCACTGATCCAGTTACCATCCCGCTTATTTCCCAAACCTTGTATGTCATTTTGCTTGCCTGCAAAATTCCACATGAAGTATCGCCAGTACATCAGCCCCATCTGGTACGTAAAGAACCAGTTGACATTATCTGAAAGGGTAGGAGGTGTGTAACGATCCCTTCCGGTGACGGGGCTTTTCTCCATACCAATATTCAGCCATTCAGCATAAAAGTCTGCATGGTATTGATCATTGCTGCTGTCCCAGATACGGGGGAATAGCTGCATATCGCTGCTTTGATACTGAGGTTTTTTGTCGCGGCCGATAGGTATGTACTTATCTTTTCCTTTTACATACTTCATATCGCCTTCTTTCATTTTCACATAGCCGTTATCATCATAGTCATAATCAGCAGAAAAATGCGGTCCGTAAACCAGCGGAGCTTCACCATATTGTTCGCGGCTCAGGTAGTAAACAAGGTTGATAGGGTTATCAACATTATTCATATCTACTGCCGGGTTGGCGTTGGAACGGATCATGGTAGTGAGGTACATCATGTAACCCAGCATCATGAAGAGATAGCACCAAAGTGATAGTTTTACAATTTTTATGGCACTGGCTTTAATAAAGTAACCGGCAGCGGCTGCCACGATTAACAGCAACAGAAGTTTTCCAATGCTGAGACCTGCACCTGGTTTTATTACGAAAGGCAATGCAGAAAGGAACAGGAATAAAGCAAACCAGATGATCATTATGGTCGGCGAAACCTTTGTTTCATTAAAACGAAGTGCCCAGATTATGATAGCCGTCAATGCGAGGAAATAAATAGCAAATCCGGCAAAGAAGGGAAGACCGAACGAGTTGACAAAAAATACATCAAACTGTCCTGCCGCTTTCATCGAATATTGAATAACGCCGACTTGTACCAGGCCCGTAATCAAACAACCTATGATAAATGCGGTGATAGCTCCTTTTGTAGTTGGCTGATAACGCCGGTAATAATAAATCATCACGATGGCCGGGATAACCAGCAGGTTCAGCAAGTGAACGCCGATTGACAGGCCCATCATGAAGAAAAGGAAAACAATCCATCGGTCGCTTCTTGCTCTTGCATGAGGGTTATTGCCGGCATGTTCATCTGCATGTTCCCATTTCAGCATGGCCCAGAACACCAATGCGGTGAAGAAAGATGATAGTGCATATACCTCACCTTCCACAGCACTAAACCAAAACGAATCACTGAAGGTGTAGGCAAGTCCGCCAACTACACCGGCGGCCATGGTAGTAAAGGTTTGCTGTGATGTCAACTCTTCGCCAACACTGACAAACATTTTACGGGCAAAGTGAGTAATGGTCCAGAAAAGGAATAAAATAGTAGCGGCACTGGCTAGTGCACTCATGAAGTTTACAGCATTGGCGGCTGTTTGTCCGTTGTCTCCAAAAAGAATTATGAAGAAACGCCCCAGTAAAACAAACAATGGGGCACCGGGGGGGTGAGGCAATTGCATTTTGTCTGCACTGGCAACAAATTCACCGCAGTCCCAAAGACTTCCTCTTGCTTCACGGGTCAAAAAGTAAGTGGCAAAGGCAACAAAGAAAACTGCCCAGCCTGTGAGGTTATTGACTTTTCTGAAATTCATAAATAAACAATTGGTTTTAACTCCTTTGCATACTGTGGCTCACCCACAGACCGTAGGAAAGCAAAAATAGGGTTTCAGAGGTAGATTTCACTTGCGGCAGGACAGTTTTAGGATTTTAGGTTACTGCCGGTTAAGGTTGGAGAGAAAAGGATTTTTTTACTACGGGAAATCAGTGAAATTCTATTCAAAAAAAACCTTTACTGTCTGGTAAGACAACTGGCTCTGCATGGCTTTATCATTGTAACCTTTAAGCCCAAAAAGTCCGGCCGCATTGCCTTTATTAATTGCAATTTCCAGGTATCCTGCACTGTTGAATAAGGCCAGCTTTTCACCTTCCGGCACATCTGCATAGGTATCACTGATACGGTCAATCACTTCATCTCTTTTGAAAACAATCCTGAAACCTCTTCCTTTGCGCTGCTCTTCAAATTGTTCATGGGTGATATTGACAATTACATTTTCAAAACTGTCAATGAAAATTATCTGGCCTTCTATCAGGTTGTTGTCCAGCATTGGTTTCAGTGCCCTTTTTTCTACATATTTAACATCAGGAATCCCAATACTTTTTATAGATTCTCCGTTTACCAGCTTATTTACGGCTTCGCCCATAACCCTGGTGAGGTAGGTGGTATTTTTTATGGCAGTATCATCCAGCTGCAGTCCTATTACCATTTCCGGTGTTTCTTCCAGCATCATTGTAAGCAAACCATTGTCGGCGCAGAGTATGTAGTGGTTATTATGAAAAGCCAGCAGCAATTGTTCCGGTTTCTTCTCAAAAAGATTAACCAATATGAGGTGATAGCTGAAATCAGGAAAATTACGGAGAGTGGCGCGGCAAACATAAGCCGCCTGGGAATAATTAAACGGCGGAACATTATGTGTGATGTCAACGATCCGGAAATCCGGGTTTAGGTGGAGCAGTTGTGCCTTAATAGCACCAACCAGGTAGTCGGGGCTTCCAATATCTGATGTCAGGGTTATTAAAGGCAAGTGTTAATGATTTATATACTCCTATTTAACAAGGTTTCCGTCTTTAAAGAAGAATTTTCTGACCAACTTGTCTGCCAGTTTTGGAAAGAATTTTTGCATGAATACGGTTCTTTTTCCTGTAAAAGTGAGGACCAGGGTTCTTTTTCTTTTTCTGATGGCCTTTAAAACATGTGTTGCACATTCCTCTGCCGTCATCATTTTACTTTCATCCATAGGTGTTTCTCCGTGGGAGCTCCCTTCTTTGTTCAGGGCTGCATTGCGGATATTAGAAGTGGTGAAACCAGGGCACACCCACATTACATGCACCCCCTCGGCCACCAATTCTGTTTTAATGGCTTCCAGCCATCCCTGTACAGCAAATTTGCTGGCAGAATAACCGCTTCTGCCCGGCAGGCCCCGATAACCTGCGATGGAAGAAACACCCACAATAGTCCCTTTTCTTTCGATGATGTAAGGCAAAGCATATTTAGTGCAATAGACAGTTCCGTAAAAATTAATGTCCATTACTTTCCGGATCACATCTACTTCAGCATCTTTGATCAATGCCCGCATGGAAACACCGGCATTATTGATGAGTACATCAATGCCGCCAAAAACTTTAATGGTGACTTCAATGAACCGGCGGCAGTCGTTTTCGCTGCTGACATCAGCAACCATTGTATGGAGAGGTGCTGAAGGATATTCTGTCTGAAGGCTGTAAAGTTTGTCTGAATTCCGGCCGCAGGTAGCCACTTTTGCACCCGATGCCAGCAAGGCATCTACCAGTGCCTTGCCAATACCATCAGTGCCGCCGGTTACTACGACCACTTTATCTTTAAAATAGGATGACATATAAGAGTTAATATTAAGTAATACAAACGTACTCCAAAAGGTCAAAAAGAAAAAGCCTCCGATTGGAGGCTTTTTGTGTGATACCGCTGTCCCGAAAGCTTTCGGGAGAACCCAGGGCCCTCCCGATTAAAATCGGGATGCTCTACCAACTGAGCTACGAAAACAAACTCTCTATGTATATCCTGGATTTTTTCTTTTTTATTTCCATTTCTCTTCTTTTGGCCTCCAAAATTGTTTGAAATTCTTCTTTATATTTCAAAATCCATGGGTTACCTGAACTTGTAAACTTACTCTGGCCTGCATTATGTTGGAATAGCCTTTTTTCGATATCAGAACAGGCACCAACATAGTACTTATTAAGCTTTTCAGAAAACAGTATATAACAGAATGGCATAAAAAAAGAGGCTGAATTTTTAAAACAGCCTCTTTGTGATCCCGCTGGGACTCGAACCCAGGGCCCCAACATTAAAAGTGTTGTGCTCTACCAACTGAGCTACGAGATCAACCTTTCCTTTTTAGGGAGTGCAAAAATACGGTCTGCAATGTTTTGTGCCAAAACTTTTTCAGGTAATTATCAACATCTTTTTTAAAAAATCAGTCAGGAGAGAGCTGACCGCCTTTGGGTTCTTCATTTAAAATATCCAGCAGTTTGCTAAACATTTCTATGTATTGTGACAGACGGCCATGCTCTGTTTCAATGTTGATATATCGTTTGTTCTTTTCACCGTAGAATACACTCAGGGAGCCGTCTTTCTTTGCCCTTTCATTATGTTGCCAGATACTGTTATATCCCCAATCAGCCATTTTTTTGAACAGGATACTATCGGTAGTGAGAACAATATCATCCATATCCTGCTTATCGTTAGCATACACTTCACGGGCATCTTTTTCCCTGTCATTTCCCGGCAGGTAGCTTTTTACTGAGTAAGCATTTTCTGAATTGTTATGGAGCGCTACAACGCAGGTAGTTTCATCCGGGATAAGACTCAGTAACCGGGCAGCAAATTTTTCAATCTCTTCGATTGCATAAATGTCCACAGTACTGTTTTCTCTTAAGGTTTGTTCAATACCGGCCCGGGAAAAAATCCGGTTGGGGTCGAAGGCATAGTTTTTACCTCTTAAGCGGAAACGAATGACCCGCTGCCTGTTGTTATCTAACTTAATGAGTAAGCCACCTTTTTGTTCCAGCACTAATCTTGCCGCTTGTACAGATGTAAACTCATTATCGTGAAGGTTGACACAAACAATTTCTGATAAATTACCATACTGGCTGATTGAAAGAGGAACTGTTTTATCGCCCAATTTATACAGAATTGTCTTTTCGGCCGGAATATAGAAGGCGTTGCTTGCCAGGTTAACCTCGCTGACAGGCTGAGCCTGAAGGCGACAGATAAGTATTATCGAATAACTAAAAAGTAAGAATTTCAATTAATATGTTTCCCTAAAGGTAACTTGTCCGGAAAGGGATGGCATACCGGAAAAGCGGTATTTTTCAACAATCAGGCAAGTTCCTCTTTCATTTTCTGCATCACCTCTTTTTCCAGCATCAGTTGAGACAGTTTTATCATGTTCATAAACGCTTTGGCTCCTGAAATGCCATGACCAATGATCACTGGCTTGGCCACCCCTAAAACGGGTGTTCCTCCATATATTTCGAAGTTGAACCGGTCGAAGTATTCGTTTTCTATCTTTTTTCTTTGACCGATTTCGTATAAAGATTCAGCCATTTTAAGAATGATATTGCCGGTAAAACCTTCGCAGACCATTACATCGGCTTTATCCATCAGTACATCACGGCCCTCAATATTGCCAATGAAGTGAATGTGTTTATTTTCTTTCAGCAGGGGATAGGTAGCCTGTGCCAGCAAATTCCCTTTTCCTTCCTCTTCACCCACATTGATCAGGCCTACTTTTGGTTGTTCAATTCCCAATACCAGTTGGGCATATACTGACCCCATAATAGCAAACTGGTTCAGTTGTTCTGGTTTGCAGTCAGCGTTCAATCCTACATCCAGCAGCAATCCGGTACCGCCATTTTCCTTTGGAATGATGGTTGAGATGGTTGGCCTAATCACCCCTTCCAGGGCCTTTATACTAAATAATGCGCCTACCAGCATGGCGCCTGTATTACCGGCACTAATAAAAGCATCCATCTTACCGGATGCCAGCAGGTGAAAGCCAATGGCAATAGAAGATTTTTGTTTTTCCCTAAGCGCTTTGGTAGGGTGTTCATGCATATCGATGATTTCTTCTGCATGAACAATAGTGATATGATCTGATGGGACATTATGCTCTGCCAGTAATTTTCGGATGGCTGGTTCATCACCAATTAACAGGAGGTTTACCGGCTTATCATTATCCGATAACCAGTATTTTACTCCTTTTACTGCTTCCAGCGGGGCATAATCGCCCCCCATCATATCAAGGCCGATCGTCATAAAATTCTAAAATAGCAAATTCCAAATCCCTGCAGAATTAAAAGATCCGCCGGATTTGGAATTTGAACAGTATTCGTTGAATTTATTTGTTAACCGGAGATTTTTCTGCTACCACTTTCCCTTTGTAGTAGAGTTTTCCTTCACTAACATGTGCACGGTGACGCAGGTGTGTTTCACCTGTTGTACTGTCGGTCGATATTGTTGCAGCAGTAGCCTTATAATGCGTTCTGCGCTTTGCACTTCTTTGCTGACTATGTCTGCGTTTCGGATTTGGCATAACTCAAATATTAATACGTTAATCTAAATCTTTAAACTTTTCTAATCCCTTCCAGATGGGATTTTCTTTGCTTTCCTTTTCATTGGGCTCCATTTTCTTCAACACATCCAGCGCTGCCGGGTTGCAATATGGGCCATCCATTTTTTCAAATTCACAAACCTTTTGCATGGGAATAGTAAGGTTGATGAATTCGTAGATCCAGTTGGCTACATCCAGGTGGCTTTCGCCGCGGCTGATATAATACACATCCGGATCATCTTCCTGGTCATTCATTAGTTCCGGCTCTTCCACCATCTTTACCGTGATGTTGAACTCATCCCATAATTCCAGTGGCAGGTTGTTGTTGCACCGGTCACAGGTTACTTCCAGGGTGCCGCCAATTTCAAATCTGAGCATCATGAAACTGCTTTTTTTATCCAGCAGCAGCCTGATATTAGCTTTGCAGTTGTGGAAATCCTGTTGTTGAAAAGGCTCAAAGAACTTGTCGTCAATCGAATAGTTGTACTCATGAACCCCGGGCTTCAATCCCACAAAAGCTATCTCAAACTCCCGGCGACGGCTCATTTGTCAACTTTTAAAGTCCCGACTTTTTCGGGAGTGCAAAGGTAGGGTAAAATACATAAACAGAGGCGTTGAATTTGAGATTTTTTATCGAAAATTGGGTACTTTAGCCGCAATTCTTACACCCTAATAACTAATTACTTGCAGCAGTTTCTTACCCGATTGTTCGCCCGATTGATGAAAAGCTGGAGCTGGGTAGTGCTTATCATCCTAACCATCCTGATCAAATGGGCTTCCTGGTATCCTGGCTGGGTGGAAAGAAACTACAGCCATGGGATATACCCGGTTATTTCGAAAATACAGCGGATTTTATTTGGCTGGATACCCTTTAGTGTAGGGGATATCTTCTATGGTTTCCTGGTGCTTGTCATAATTTTCCGAACGTATAAATTTTTCAAATACCTGTATCAGCGCCGGTTGACAAGGCAGTATTTTATTATCGCCATGCAGCAATTCATCTTCTTTGTGCTGTTTGTATATGTTTTTTTTAACCTTTTATGGGGGTTGAATTATAACCGGGTAGGTATAGCCCGTCAGTTGCAGTTGAAAGTGAAACAGTATTCTTTGGCCGATCTTGATACATTGACAAGAACACTGCAGCAAAGGGTGAATCATTATGCTGTATTTGTAACCACGGCTCAACGGGATTCATTTAACCGGAAAAGAGACTTGTTTGCCAGTGCACATCAGGCTTACGAAGCTGCTGCCGCAAATCATAGCTTCCTGAAATACAGTTCCCGGTCTGTGAAGCCCTCGCTTTTTAGTTACCTGGGCAATTATCTTGGATTCCAGGGATACTACAACCCGTTTTCCGGAGAAGGGCAGGTTAATACCACGATACCAAGGTTCATGGAGCCGTTTGTTACCTCACATGAAATCGCCCATCAGCTGGGCTATGCCAAAGAAAACGAAGCAAATTTTGCAGCTTATCTTGCCTGCCGCTCATACGAAAACAATGCTTTTCGGTATTCGATGTATTATGACATGTATAACTATGCAATCGTGGAAGTTTACAGGAGGGATACGACCCTGGGAAAATTGATCCAGGAAAAAGCCCATCCACAGGTAAAAAAGGACCAAAAGGAATTCAGAGATTTCTATAAAAAATATAATAACCCCATTGAAGACTTTGTGATGTGGGGCTATGGCCATTTTCTTAAAGCCAATAATCAGCCTGCCGGCAAAAGAAGTTATAATGAAGTAATAACCTGGCTGATTGCCTATTATAAAAAATTTGGCATCGAAGCACTGTAAACAATACAAAACCTTATTTGTTACCAGTGTATGAGCAATATTGTCAAAGGAATTATCGCCATTGCCATACCGCTTTTAATCGGAGCCACAAGCGGTTTTTTTACCGTTACCGGCGTTGACAGCTGGTATCAAACTATTAATAAGCCATCATGGAACCCGCCTAACTGGATATTCGGCCCGGTTTGGACTACTTTATATGTAATGATGGGCATTGCTCTTTTTCTTGTCTGGAAAGAAGATATAAGCACAGAGTTGAAGAAAATAGCTATTGCTTTCTTTATTGTTCAACTGATACTTAATTTTTTCTGGTCTTTTATCTTTTTCAACCAGCAGCAGCCGGGTTGGGCGTTGGTTGAAATAATAGTCATGTGGTTTTTTATCTTACTGACCATATTTGCTTTTGCACAGGTGAATAAAACGGCGGCCTGGTTGCTGGTGCCTTATATCAGTTGGGTGAGCTTTGCCACTATTCTTAATTATACAATCTGGCAGTTGAACAAATGATTATTATTAATGGGGAACCTGTTTAATCAGGTTAATCATAATAATCAACGGTTAAAATTTATTCTTCCACATCATGCTCTCAATCGGTCTGTCCGGCTGGTTGCTGTACTTGGAGTTTTTCTTTTTGTTGTAAGCAATCTCAATTTCACCATCTACCGGGAAGTATATTAATTGCCCTATTGGCATTCCTTTGTAAACTTTTACGGGTTGCTTTACAGATATTTCCAGGGTCCAGTTGCCGCAAAAACCAACATCACCTTTACCAGCTGTGGCATGGATGTCGATGCCTAACCGGCCGGTCGATGATTTTCCTTCAAGGAAGGGAACATGGGCATGGGTTTCGGTATATTCTTCTGTTACGCCGAGATAAAAAATATGCGGGTATAATACAAATCCTTCATCAGGGATTTCAAAATACTCGATCTGGTTATGCTTTTTGGCATCGAGGATGTGTTCCTTATATGTTGCCAGCGTTTTACCCAGGTGAACATCATAGGAATTGCTGCCCAGGCAATCTCTGTCGTAAGGGGTTATTTTGATAGTTCCTTTTTCAATTTCTTCCAGTATCCGGGTATCAGAAAGTATCATTGTCTATCTTCGTTTTAGTAATGAGCAAAGTAAAAAGGAAAAGCTGACGAATGCCGGTTTTTTTTCAACATCAAATCAACGAATACACCCGGCTGGGAGTGTGGAAGATCGAGGAAACGGAAGATTTCTTTAAAGGAAATGTGCCGCAGCACCGGGAGGTAACGCATCCGCACAAAAG
>CAYPBW010000039.1:0-19160 GCA_964409055.1 uncultured Chitinophaga sp.
TATTAAAAAAATGAACTTCATAACTAATGTTATTTGCCGGAAGTAGCGTTCAACGGCCAGAGCTTGCTGCTGTGCTGGTACTTAATAATGTCCAGCCCGGAGCCGCTGCTGATTGAAAATATGATGATGAAGATAACAACAAATGCTAATAGAATTCTGTCGGCTGGATATGGGCTGACGGCGATATGAAGCTGAAAATATATTCGTCTCTCAGCATAGCAGCAAACTCCCTGTTGTAGGCAGGTATTCTTTGTCAGCCGATATGAAACCATGATTTAATTAGAGGTCTTAATAAATATTCTGTCAATATGAACATAGCAATACCAGAAACAGTCCATATAACAAGTCTTATAGCAGCTTTTGTAAGCGGTATTTTATTTGCAAGAATTGTTCTTTGTTGGCGGCCATTGTCAAAAGATGATGACCGTATATGGTAGAGAGGGATTTCCCACAGTCTTTCTATTTCATACCAACGATAAGGATAAAGTTCAATTGTCTGCCCATAGGCTTTATATGTCGTGCTTGATAAATACTCTTTAAATGTTGTCAAATAAATATCATAAGTCCACCTGTCAGCAGTCTCATTTGTATGGTCAATTTTTCGAACCCTCACAACTTTATTTGATTTTGTCATACTCAAAAATTACCAATCGCTTTTTTTACCCTTAATATAATTATACAATGACGCAGTTAAATCATTCATACTTTGTTCCAAACTTGGCTTGGCGTCTTTATAAGCACCTTTCACTTCTCCACTACTTTTAAAAAATGTTTTATAATCATAGAGGACTTTTTGATTGTCAGCCCAAAATTGGCCTGGAGTAAATGTCAGTCTGATTTTATTGTCCTTAAATTCAATTTCAAAGGAGTATTCCATGTCATAGCTATTTGTCACACCTAAAGATTTATAGAACCATGCGTTTTTCTTAAAGCCGTCAACTCTTATCTTTTCATTTTCAATGTTAGTCTTTAAGACTTCTTTTGGTGTTTTGTATGATTCTTGAACCCAATTAAGAGTTTTTTTATAGATAGCTTCGACATTCATACTGTCAATATTTACTATGATGGGAGAAACGCCATCCTTAGTAAGTTCAAACTTTGGAATGTCTTGGGAATAGCAAAAAAAAGATGTCAGGGCGAAAACAGTAATTAATAGATGTTTCATTTTGTGAATTTTATTTTAAGATAGAGGCTGTCAATATACTTGCCTACAACTCCTAAATTTACGCCACTCTAGGCATAAACTTCTATTGACAATCAGCCGCATTTTATGCCAGGATCAATCAAAAGAACGCAAAGCTTCTTACACCGTCTCCTGCAGGCAAAAAGCAGGGGCCAGGGCATATAAAAGAAGATAAAATTATCAAAATCATTGAAAATCAGCTCAAATTCTCCTCTGCAAAGCCCACTTGCAGGCAAACAATGCATACTGTCACTCTTACAATTGCAACGAACTCTCTTACAATAGCAACAAACTGTCTTGCAATGGCAACTTTCTCTCTTACAATTGCAACAAGCTCTCTGACATTTGCAACGTACTGTCTGATAATTGCAATCGACACTCTTACAATTGCAATCTGCTCTCTGACAATTGCAACGTACACTCTTGCAATGGCAACTGTCGTTGCTGCAATCGACAACTGCATTGCATAAATCGTAATGTTTAAGGGGTAAAAGGAAATAAGATGATAAGCAAAGACCGTCCTTTTCTGGAGATCAAATAAAAAACCCTGACTTGTTTAGTCAGGGCTTTTGGGTGGTGTGGGGCGGCCCCGAAACTTCGGGGGAACCGTCGCATCATTCAATAGCAATCTTATATTTTTCGAGAATAATTTCTTTAAACCGACCTAAGAATACTGTGTTTTCTATCAGGCTTCTAACAAAAACTTTCGATTTCATAGACTTTATATGTCTTTCTACCACTAATGCTTCAGTCCTGTTTTTTAGACTTAAAACCAGTTTAAGCTCCCAGTCTTTTGAATAAGAAGTACTGGCATTTTTATAAAATCCTGCATTGTGCTGTTTTGTTCTCTCTGCAGGATCAACACTTTCTCCGACATAATACTTATCGTGGTCAGTTGAATAAATAATGTAAACAAAGTGCATAAGATAAAAAAAGCCCCAACTATGTTAAGTCAGGGCTTTTCTGCTTTTGGGTGGTGTGGGGCGGGATCGAACCGCCGACACAAGGATTTTCAGTCCTTTGCTCTACCGACTGAGCTACCGCACCGTTCCTGAAACACATCGGCTCGGTAAGTGGAAGCCTAGCCTCGCCTTTGCGTTTCGGGGCAGCAAAAATAAGGCTAACACCCCAAAATCTGAAATCTAAAATCGCAAATCTAAAATATTGGTTTACATGCCATACTCCGTCAAAAACTTGATCCGCATGATCTTCAGTTGCTCCCAGTTGAAATTATAATCAGCCAGCTCTTCCTGTGCCACCTGCAAAGAAGAAGTTTCGCAGCTTTTGAAGTACTCGATGATCTCATCCTGGTCATCTTCGTCCAGCATTTCATCAATGGCATAGTCAAGGTTCAGCCTGGTACCGCTGGCCGCAATGGTTTCCATCTCTTCCAGCATTTCATCCATTCGCCAGCCTTTATTCTTGGCAATGGTTTCCAGCGAAACCTTTTTATCCGTGTTTTGAATGATATATACTTTGTTGCCGCTCTTGTTCACCACACTCTTCATCACAAAATCATCCGGCCTTTCAATATTGTTTTCTTCTACGTACCGGGCAATCAGGTCAACAAAAGGTCTTCCGTATTTCAAGGCCTTTCCTTTACTCACCCCCTGGCATTTTTCCAATCCCTCCATGGTGATAGGATAGAAAGTGGCCATATCCTGCAGCGATGATTCCAGGAAAATCACAAACGGCGGAAGGTTTTTCTTCTTGGCTTCTTTCAAACGCAGCTCCAGCAGCATCGCCATTAATTTTTCATCAGCCGCAGCGCCTCCTGTAGTTTCTGCTCCCTCTTCATCATCGGCATTGGCATCATCGTACAGCTTATTCAGTACGATCTGGAATGATTTCGGTTTTTTCAAAAAGGCTTCACCCTTCCTGGTAAACTTCAGCACACCATATTCTTCAATATCTTTTGACAAAAGACCTTCCAGCAACAGCTGGCGAATAAGCGAATTCCAGAAATGCGCATCCCTGTCATTGCCGCTGGCAAATGCATTCAACCCGTCATGGCGGAACATCTGTATCTGCGGGGTCAGTTTTCCGCTAACGATCTGCACTACATACTCCGTAGCAAATCGTTCATCCAGTTCTTTGATGGCTTTTAATACGATCACTGTTTCTTCTTTCGCCTCAATCCTTTCTTTCGGATGCTTGCAGTTATCACACTGTCCGCAGTTTTCTTTTTCATACTCCTCACCAAAATAACTCATCAGCACTTTGCGGCGGCATACACCGGTTTCTGCAAATGCTACTGTTTCGTTGATGAGCTGCGCCCCCACTTCTCTTTCGCTCAGCGGTTTGTCACGCATCAGGTGCTCCAGTTTGCTTACATCTTTATGCGAATAATAAAGAATACACTTTCCTTCCAGTCCGTCACGGCCGGCACGGCCGGTTTCCTGGTAATAATTTTCAATAGACTTTGGAATATTGTAGTGAATGACAAAACGAATATCCGGTTTGTCAATGCCCATACCAAAGGCAATGGTGGCACAGATCACCTGCACATCTTCATTCAGGAACTGGTCCTGTCTTTCGGCCCGCAGTTTACTGTCAAGCCCGGCATGATAAGCCACTGCTTTTATGCCATTGGCCATTAATATATCAGCCAGCTCTTCGGTAGTCTTGCGGTTGAGTGTATAAATAATACCGCTTTTGCCCTTTGTGCCTTTGATAAAGCGAACGATATGTTCATCCGTTTGTGCCTTCTTTATTTTGGGCAATACTTCGTAATAAAGATTAGGGCGGTTAAAAGAGGAAATAAAAACATTCGGATTGCGCAGGTCCAGGTTCTTGATGATATCGCTCTGTACTTTGGGAGTGGCGGTTGCAGTTAAAGCAATCACCGGTGCATCAGGATTTATCTGGATCATCATCTCCCGCAGGCGGCGATATTCAGGCCGGAAATCATGTCCCCATTCGGAGATACAGTGGGCCTCATCTACGGCGAAGAAAGAAATGGTCAGGTCGCTGAAGAACTCGAGGTTCTCTTGTTTGGTCAGCGTTTCCGGTGCCACATAAAGCATTTTGGTTTTGCCGGTAAGCAAATCATCATGCACTTCTTTTATTTCTTTCTTGGTCAGTGTAGAGTTGAGGAAATGGGCTACCTCATCATTGCTGCTATAACCCCGGACCAGGTCCACCTGGTTTTTCATCAGGGCGATAAGCGGTGATACAATGATGGCCACTCCCTCACTCACCATGGCAGGCAGCTGGTAGCAAAGGCTTTTGCCCCCGCCGGTGGGCATAATGACAAATGTATCATGACCGGCCAGCAGTGATTCGATTGCTTTTTCCTGTGTGCCCTTGAATTTATCAAAGCCAAAATATTCCTGCAATGCATTATGCAGGTCAAACTTCTTTTTGACAGTTCCGTTTTTAGCTGTTTTTGTCTTGGTTTCCTTAACCGTGGCCGCTTTTCCATTCGCTGCTTTGGAAGTTTTGGCGGCGGCTCTTTTCAGTGTTGTTCCCATTTTTCAAATTTTTCTTCATAGGAGTCCTTACGGACTATGGATACCAATATTGGTATAACGTCAGTTGTTTAAGATACTCAATTTTGACCGAATGCCGGGACGGGCCTGCCTTATTTTTTGCACAGCCTGCCTTTAATTTGATTCAAGGCAAACGACGTCGTTGAGTAATTTCTCAGCCTATAACCGGGGATTCAGCGGGTTGATTTCTTTTACCGGGCTCCGCATCAGCAGAGTCGCACAACTTCTTTCCCCTTTTTAGTTGTTGAGGTGTTTCCGCTTTTGGCGGAAGGGTTGCGAATTTACAACTGAATTATGTGTTTTTCCGGGTAAAACCGTTAAAATTCATCAGCCGGCCAATCGCATGGTTATTCCATACTAAAAAGGCTAAATTTGCGGCCTTATCGCCGGGTTGCTGAAGGCGGTATGCCAGGTATGCCAGTTGACATTAAACACATAGCCCTCAGAACCATAGAGATGGAAGCCCGGTCAATAGCTGGCCTTGCCGCATCTGTCAATGAGGATTTTGAGAATGCGGTAAAGGCTATTGCAGCCTGTTCAGGCCGGGTTGTCGTAAGCGGCATTGGCAAAAGCGCCATTATTGCGCAAAAGATTGTGGCCACTTTCAACTCAACAGGCACTCCTTCCCTTTTTATGCATGCGGCAGATGCCATTCATGGTGACCTGGGAATGGTGCAGCAGGATGATGTAGTGATGGTGATCAGCAAGAGCGGCGAAAGCCCGGAGATAAAAGTGCTGGTGCCGCTGATCAAAAACTTTGGCAATACACTGGTCAGTATCACCGGCAACAAAAATTCCTACCTGGCCAATAACGCCAATATCAATTTAGATACAACAGTAGACCAGGAGGCATGTCCGAATAACCTTGCTCCTACTACCAGCACTACTGCTCAATTGGTAATGGGTGATGCGCTGGCAGTTTGCCTGATGGAAATGCGTGGATTTCAGGCGGACGATTTTGCCAAATTCCATCCGGGAGGCATGCTGGGTAAAAAGCTTTACCTGAGGGTATCGGATCTGGCTGAGGGAAATGAGAAGCCCAAAGTGCTTTCAACACAATCATTAAAAGAAGTAATTGTTGAAATGACCGCAAAGCGACTGGGTTTAACAGCCGTGGTGGATGAAGACAATAATCTTTTAGGGATCATCACCGATGGAGACTTGCGGCGCATGCTGGAAAAAAACGTAGCGATTGACGCTGTAAAGGCAGGAGATATTATGACGAAGCATCCAAAAGCAATAGGCCCGGATGAACTGGCGATAGATGCACTGGATTTGCTTCGCAAAAATGAGATTTCACAACTGGCAGTTGTACAGGATAAAAAGTATTTAGGAATTATACATTTACACGACCTGATCAGGGAAGGATTAATATAGTTGACAAGTTAAACGGTTGACAGGTTAATAAGATAGCGGCATGTCAAACCAACTTATCAGCATTTCAACCATTACAGATGAACAAACACCACTATGTAGCAATAATGGCCGGCGGAATTGGGAGTCGTTTCTGGCCGATGAGCCGTACCAATTTTCCCAAACAGTTTCTCGATATACTCGGAACCGGCCGAACACTGATTCAGCTAACATGGGACCGCTACAGTAAACTGGTGCATAAAGAAAATATCTTCATCATCACAGCGCAGGAATATGTCAATATTGTAAAGAAACAGGTACCCGATATTCCGGAAGAAAATATTCTGGCAGAACCTTCCCGAAAAAATACAGCCCCATGTATAGCCTACATTGCATTCAAGCTGTTGAAAAAAGATCCCAAGGCGCTGATGATAGCCGCACCGGCGGATAATCTTATCCTGGAAACAGATGAGTTTTTAAAGACGGCAAAAAAGGCCTTCAGCTTTGTTGATCACATCAATGCGTTGCTCACTATCGGCGTAAAACCCACTTATCCTAATACGGGTTATGGTTACATTCAGCATGATACAACAGAAGCAGCACCGGATATTTTCAAAGTGAAGACGTTTACGGAAAAACCCAACCTGGAGCTGGCCAAAGCCTTTATTGCCAGCGGAGATTTTTTGTGGAATGCCGGCATATTTACCTGGAAGGTCAAGAATATTATTACGGCGCTGGAAAAACATGAGCCGGAGCTGTATGAGTTGTTTGCTGCAGAGAAAGACAAGTTTAATACAGACGCAGAAAGAGAGGCTGTTGAAAATATTTACCCACAGTGTACTAATATTTCCATTGATTTTGCCGTGATGGAAAAAGCGGAGAATGTATTTGTGATTCCCGCATCTTTTGGCTGGAGCGACCTGGGCACCTGGAACAGTGCCTGGGAAAACAAGGATAAAGATTATTTTGGCAATGCGGTGGTAGGCAAGCATGTAATGGTGGTAGATGCCAACAATTGCATGGTGCATGTACCGGATAACAAACTGGTATTATTGCAGGGATTAAAAGATTACATCATCGTAGATACCAAAGATGTATTGCTCATTTGCAAAAAAGACAAGGAACAGGAGATAAAGCAGTACGTTGCGGAAGTGAAACGAAATATGGGTGATAAATACCTGTAAAAGAAATACCGCAAAGTGGTAGTCCCGCTACGGCGGGATTTTTTATTTTTAGTACTTAAACATTAACCATGGCCAGCTTTCCGGTAAGTAACATCCTTTTTTTGGATATAGAAACAGCACCGCAATACCCCGATTATAATGATATGCCGGAGGAATGGAAACAATTGTGGGACACTAAATCAGCCTCATTGCTAAAATACCACGAAGGACAAACCAACGAGACATTGTACCCCCGTGCCGGCATTTATGCAGAGTTTGGTAAGATCATTTGCATTAGCTGTGGTGTGCTGCAGGGTGCCGATGGACATAAGAAGATTGTTTTAAAAAGCTTTTATGGCGATGATGAAAAATTATTGTTGCACCAGTTCAGCGAAATGCTGAATAAATGGTCGGCAGGCGAGCAAAAATTTTTGTGTGCACACAATGGAAAGGAGTTTGATTTTCCTTACCTCTGCCGCCGGATGATCATCAATAGTCTGCCTGTTCCTGCTTTACTCAATATTGCAGGAAAGAAACCCTGGGAAGTGTCGCACCTGGATACACTGGAACTTTGGAAGTTTGGTGATTTTAAAAGTTTTACTTCACTGAACTTGTTAGCCCATACGCTGGGCATACCAACACCCAAAGATGATATTGACGGCAGCATGGTCTGGGCTGTTTACTGGAAAGAGAAGAACCTGGAAAGAATTGTTACCTATTGCCAGAAAGATGTGGTTACCGTAGCGCAGATCTACCTGCGGATGAATGGTGAGCCGCTGATCAAACAAGAGAATATTGAAATAAAAAACTGATATGAGCAGAACCAATTATTCTTCCGGCGCCAAATGGGAAGATATTGTCGGCTACAGCCGTGCTGTGAGGGTCGGCAATATTATCGAAGTGACCGGAACAGTAGCTGTAGATGAAAACAACCAGCTGGTTGGAAAAAACGATGCTTATGCCCAAACAAAGTTCATCATTGAAAAAATTGAACGGGTGTTGAAAAATGCCGGCTCGGCCTTAAAGGATGTGGTGCGGACAAGAATGTTCGTAACTGATATTTCCCGCTGGGAAGAATATGGCAAAGCACATGGCGAATTCTTTGCTGAAATAAAGCCCTGTACCACTATGGTGGAAGTAAAAGGACTGATAGCCCCCGAATATCTTATTGAAATTGAAGCAACCGCTATCATTAGTGAATAACTTTATGTTGTAAAACTTTTGTTATGATAAAGCTGATTGTGTTTCTTCCGGCTTTAGCCTTCTTTTTAAGTTGCCAAAGCAAGAATGAAGCGAAGAAAACAGATATAAGTAATGTGGACAGTGCTGCCAATACCGATATTCATTATTACAAAATCGACCTCATTCAGATCACAGACTCCACCTGGGGCTCTGTAACAAAGAGTACTAATTTCGAAGACCTTCAAATGATTTATGGAGAGCAGAATGTGAAAGATGAACGCATTTGCGGTCCCGAGTGTATTGACTCGCTGGATGTAACACAGGTGTACCCGGGTACCAGCAAAGCATTTACCGTGTACTGGAAGGAAAAGCAATACCACAAAAAGATCGAAATGATTGAATGTTACACGGAAGAAGCGCCATACAGGACTGCTTCGGATATTGGCATCGGCACTTCATTGCAGTACCTGCTGGAGCTGAATGGTAAGAAAATTACTTTCTATGGCTTCGGCTGGGATTATGGGGGCGGTATCGTTTCTTTCAACGGAGGTAAATTGGAGAAATCAAACCTGCATTATACCCTTGACATGATGTATGATACGACGGGTAACTCCATTATGGGTGATGCAGAATTCAATACTGACATGCCGGAGGTGCAGAAACATATCGGTAAAATATTCGTGGATAAGATTGTGCTATCCTTTGACTGATTTTAGAAAATGAATATTGAAACGCTCAGGGAATATTGTCTTTCCAAAACGGGAGCGGAAGAAACACTTCCTTTCGGTCCGGATACCCTGGTGTATAAAGTGGGAGGCAAGGCCTTCTTGCTTATGGGTTTGGATAACGATGATCTTCGGTTCAATGTAAAATGTGATCCGGACAAAGCAATTGAATTAAGGGAAGAATATAGTTGCGTACTGCCCGGATACCACATGAATAAGAAACACTGGAACACCATCGTAGTGGACGGATCAGTTTCTTCTCAGTTATTAAAAGACTGGATTGATCATTCTTATGACCTGGTAGCAGCCTCTTTACCCGGTAAAAAGAAGAAACAGTAACAATATTTTGCAGCTGCATCATTACCAATTCTCCTATTTTAGCGGCTTAATTATACTTAATGAAAAGACAATTTTTTACCGTACTGGCCGCATTGATCACATTTTCTGTTTCTGCCCAAACCTACCGCATCACCTGGGGAGAAGAGATCAAACTGAAAAAAGGAACTGCAGACCTGGATATAGTAGCGGCTGATAATACCGGCCTGTTTTTTACCGAAACAAGAAGGAAGATGACGGGGTATTTTGTTATTGGCGCTACGTATGGTAATGCCATCAAGCTGATGAAACTGGATAAGAACTTCGGGGAGGTTTTTGACAAGGAGTACAAGAAGGAACTGAAAGGCCTGGAGTATCACAGCTTTCAGCCGCTGGAAAACGACCTGTACATGTTTGCTTCTGACTATGAGAAAAAGAGCCGTCAATTCAAAATATTAGGTGCAAAAGTGGATAAGAACAGCGGTGACATACCCGGCGATTTCGTGGAGTTGGGCAGCTATGAACTGGAAAGCAAAAGAGATGATTACGAAATGAAAGTTAGCCCGGTGCAGAACGGAAAAGCATTTTTGATGGTCAGTAATATCTCGGGAAAGGACAGGGTTTCACTGGGTATCAGCATTCTTGATAAAAGCTTTAAGAAAAAAGAAAATACGGTTATCAATCTCTCTTTTAATCCCGATCATTACCAGTTGCAGGATGTACAATACACCAAAAGCAACAAGATTGTTTTGTTAGGAAAAGAATATGAAGAAGCGCAATATGGCAAGAAGAAAAGAAAAAGGCTGGTGTTCAAACAATATGTACTTGGTATTTACAATATGAACGGAGGAAAAGAGAAAGAGGTGGTGATTAACTCTGATGATAGCTATGTCATCAGCGGAAAGCTGATTGAAACGCCTGCCGGAGAAATGTTATTGGCAGGGTTTTACAGTAATGCTGCAAAAAAAGATGATCTCAATGGCTTTTTCATCAACAAGGTGGATACTGAAAATGGCGAAATGACGCTAAGCTCTTTTAAAGAGATCAATGCCGGTATGCTGGGAAAATCCTTTGAGGATGAAACTGACGATGATGATGAAATAAAAGCAAATAAAAAGCAGGCCCAAAAAGCCAAAGCCGATGACGATGAGGAAGAGTTTCCAAACAAGTTTATTATAAAGTCTGTTGATGTTAATCCAACAGATAACTCTATCGTTATTAGCAGCGAGGTATCCAGGTATTCCTATTACTATTACACAGATTCCTATTACAATAATACCACCCGAACATGGACCCGTACAACCACACATGTTCACCGGTTTACCAACCAGGATATCCTCATCATTAATGCAGACAAGGATGGAAATATCAAATGGCTGAACGCTTTGCCAAAATCACAACTGGAGGAGATCCGTACCAGCAACAATACATCCGGCAATGGTATTTTCTTTGGGGGAAATGACCGGGGAAGTTATTTTGCTACCGCAGGCGGAATGCCGTTTTACTCTTCTTATTCCAGCCTGATCAACAATAATAAACTGGTGATCATTATGAATGACCATACCAGCAATAATGTAAACCCCGAATACGGTAACAGGGTAAAGACTGTTTCCAATTTCAGGAAGCGGAGTAACGTTTATGGAGTTTCAATTGATCTGGCCACCGGAGCTATGACAAGAAAGATCATTGCTTCCAATAATGAAGAAACGATCCTGATGCCGAGACATGCATTTGTTGTAAAGAATGAGTTGTTTGTTCCATCCTGGCGCCAAAAAGTATTAGCAAAAACCGAGTTGAAGTTTGCCAGGATATCGGTGAAGTAGTTTCTTTCTTAATTATTACAGAACTTAGCGGCAGTCGATAACGGCTGCCGTTTTTTCTTTTAAATATTTTGCTTTGCAACTACAATCTAAACTACCCAATGCAGGCACCACTATTTTCACCGTAATGAGTGCCTTGGCTACAGAATATAAAGCCGTCAACCTCGGGCAGGGCTTTCCTGATTTTCCGATGAGTAAGGAGCTGACCGGCCTGGTAAATAAAGCAATGAACGATGGCTTCAACCAGTATTCACCCATGCCCGGCTGGATGCCGCTGAGAGAAGCAATTGCTGAAAAGGTACAGTACCTGTATCAAACAATAATCAACCCGGATACAGACATTACGATTACACCGGGCGGAACCTATGCTATCTATTCTGCTTTTACCACTATTTTACAACCCGGTGATGAGGTGATTGTTTTTGAACCGGCCTATGACAGCTATATCCCGAATATTGAAATCAATGGGGCAAAAGCAGTTACCATCAATTTGGTTTACCCGGATTATCATATTGACTGGGAAGCAGTACGGAAAGCCATCAATCCCAGCACAAAAGCCATTATCATTAATTCGCCGCACAATCCTACCGGCAGTGTGATCAGTGAAAAGGATATTGAAGAGCTGAGAAAGACGGTGGATGGCACCCATATTTTTATCATCAGCGACGAAGTGTATGAGCACCTGATTTTCGACGGCATTCTTCATCAAAGTATATTGCGTTATCCTGATCTGCTACAAAGAAGTTTTGTTTGTTTCTCATTTGGAAAAGTGTATAACTGCACAGGCTGGAAATTGGGTTACTGCATTGCACCATCTGAACTGACAAAAGAATTCCGGAAAGTGCACCAGTTCAATTGTTTTAGCTGCCACACTCCCAGCCAGGTGGCGTTAGCCCATTTTTTAAAAGACAAAGAAGCCTATCTGTCGCTGTCTGGTTTTATGCAGGCAAAAAGAGATTATTTCACCAGCCTGATGCAGCAAACAAGATTTGATATGCTGCAGAGCCATGGCAGCTATTTCATTTGCGCAAAGTACAACCGCATCAGCGATGAAAATGATAAAGACTTTGCTACCCGCTTAACAAAAGAAGCCGGTGTGGCCACCATTCCCGTTTCGGCATTTTATCAAAATGGAAAAGATGATAAGGTATTGCGGTTTTGCTTTTCTAAGAAAGAAGAAACACTGGAACAGGCTGTAACCAAACTTTCAAAATGCTAAAATTAGAAAGTATGTTTTTAAAAACATTTATTTTAAGTCTTATTGTTGTAGCATTATCTGCTTTTGCCAATGCCCAGGGAAAATATAAGCCAGGATATATAATATTGAATAATGGCGATACGCTTTCAGGAGAAATAGAGTATAATGACTGGACTGTTAATCCGGTTAAAATAAAATTTCGTGAAAATGGAACCCAGGAAATATACAGCGTTGGTCAGCTAAAAGGGTTTTCTATTGAGAAAGAAGCAATTTATTTCCGCTTTAAGATTACTTACCAGCAAAGCGCTGCCGATCTGAACGAAGCAACAGAAAAATTTGACGGCCCTGTACAAACGGAAGATGCCTGGCTCAGACTCCTCTACAAAGCGGATTATTCACTTTATGAGTTTCATAATGCCAAAAGAAAATATTTTTTTATTGAGTCTGTTCAAGAAGGTTTAAAAGAACTTGTTTACAGGGTTAGGGTTAGTAATGGCCAGTTGCAAAAGGATGAACAATATAAAAATTTGCTCTTTGCTTATGCAGGAGAAAAGGAATTATACGGATTACAGCAAAAAATAAATAGTGCCTCCTATAATGACAAAGATTTAATAAGGATTTTTCAATTATTGAATGAAGGAAAAAGCAGCTATCATGAAGAAATAGCGCAGCGTACCGTTGCAGATGTTTCTGGAGGTGTGGCCACTTACTTTTTTTCTACTACCGGTGCTTTATTCAATGATGGCTCCGGGTCATATGCACTTAATACAGCTAGTTTCAAATCTTCTTTTGGCGTTACAGTTGGTGCAGGCATTACTTACTATGCAAAGCGTAAGAATAGCCGTCTGCAATCTCGTTTGGGTTTTTCTTTCTCGTCTGTTTCTCTCAATGGCAGCAACAGAACAGGGCAGGGCTCTTTTCAATATGAAAAATATAGCGGTTCGCTATTTATTGCCGAACCCAATTTTAATTTGATGGTAAAGCTTACTTCTGAGAAGCCGCTAACTGTTCTATTAGGACCATCTTTAGGGTATGGAATTGTAATTAAAAATAACTTTTCTTCAAGATTTGAGAACCCTGGAGTGGTTATCGAGAAAAAGAATTTTCCTCCGGCTGATGGCGGGTTTATGAAAGCCGGAATTGATCTGGGATTAATTAGTAAGCGGGGACGGTTGAACATATCAGCATTACTGCTCACTAACTTATTTGATTCTCCATTTACAACATTAAGGGCCAAAGGTATTGGCATATCTTATGGTTATCTGTTCAAAAGGAATAGTAAAAAAAATTAATGATCGAAGACACCCGATACAAAGGTATTTTCTATATGCTGCTTGCAGCATTGGGTTTCTCACTTATGGGTGGTGCCGCTAAACTGCTGAAAGGAGGTTTTGGAGCCGGCCAGTTGGTCTTCTGGAGAAATTTTATCGGTCTTATTGTATTGATTGCCGGATTTATGATCAGGCCACCGGTTAATAAAGGAGGCAAGTTACACCTGCTTATCTTCCGCGGTATGATGGGGACTACGGCTTTGTACACTTTACTGTATTGCATTTTGCATATCCCTCTTGGCACAGCCATGACGTACAATCTCACATCTGCACTGTTCATTGCTGTGTTTTCTTTCCTTCTTTTCCGGGAATATCATGGGCGCATTGTATTGCTGGCCGTATTGCTTGGCTTTTTGGGTATGCTGCTCATTTATAAACCGGCTATGCATTTTCCCTGGTATTATCATATGGCGGGTCTTCTATCGGGAATTACTTCTGCCCTCGCCTATATTACGGTTAACAGGCTGGCAGGGTATTATGATTCAAGGATCATCGTTTTGGCCTTTATTGGGACAGGCGTATTGGTGCCGCTCTTATTTATGCTTATCCGGTATATCGGTAATATACCGCCGGATCCTATTTTTTTTATAAACTGGAAATGGCCTTCCGGCATAGAGTGGTTGTATGTGTTGTGGCTGGGTCTTGCAGCTTTATTTGGCCAGTACTTTGTCACCAAAGCTTATGGCGCCGACAAAGCCGGTATCGTTTCTTCCATTGGTTATGCCAATATTATCTTCTCTGTTTTTTTGGGCATGGCGCTTGGCGACCCCTTCCCCGACTGGATGTCAACATTGGGTATTCTGTGCATTATCAGCAGTGGGGTGATGATTTCCTTGTTTAAAAGAAAAAGCTACGGCAACTAATCTGATGATTAAAAAAGATTTGTGACTTTCATCACATTAATCGTATATTTGCGATATAAGATTAATCTATGAACCGAAAAGAACACTGGGAAAAGCTTTATTCAACTAAAGAGCTGCAGGAGGTAAGTTGGTATCAGCCCACACCGCAGGCTTCTCTTGATTTCATTGCCGGCTTCAACCTGCCGAAAGATGCTGCCATTATTGATATTGGAGGCGGGGATAGTCTGTTAACTGATCGTTTACTGGAGGCAGGGTTTACAAATATTACCGTTTTAGATATTTCAGATGCTGCTATCAACAGGGCTCAACAACGATTGGGCAACAAAGCCATTAGAGTAAAATGGATCGTTGCTGATATTACTGAATTTAACCCGACAGATTTGTATGATTTCTGGCACGACAGGGCTACTTTCCACTTTTTGACAACCAAAGAGGAAGCTGAAAGGTATATTGACATTGCAGCAAAGGCAGTAAACAAAAATGGAAAAATGCTGATCGGCACTTTCTCTGAAAATGGACCGAAACAGTGCAGTGGTCTCCCGGTAAAACAATACGACGAAAAAACACTTGTATCCCTTATCAGCAAGTGGTTTCAAAAAATCAGGTGTATTCATACAGACCATATAACCCCCTTTAATACCGTACAAAATTTTTTGTTCTGCAGTTTTAAAAAAGCAACGATTTAGCTATGGCGTTTCATAAAAAAGAAGAGTTTACACAAAAAGAGCAGGACCTGGCGGCTTTTGCCAAGGCAATGAGCCATCCTGCGAGGATAGCCATCCTGAAAGTGCTGGCGCAAAAAAATGAATGTATTTGCGGCGAAATTGTCGAAGTATTACCGTTGGCACAGAGTACCGTATCACAACACCTGAAGGAATTAAAGAATGCCGGATTGATCAATGGTGAAACGGATGGTCCGAGAAGTTGCTACTGCATTAACTGGAGGGCATTTGAAAAATTCAACCAGGAGTTCAACCAGCTTTTCAGCCACCTGAAAATAAAGAATGAAAAAGCCTGCTGTTAAATTTTTTAACCTGAAAAACAGTTTAACTATGAATAACAACGATGCACAATTAAAAGAAATCGTCCGGCAGAAATACAGCGAAATTGCCCTGCAGGATAAAGAAACCAACCAGTCTTCCTGCTGTGGAGCAGGTGGCTGCTCTGCCGAGGTGTACAATATCATGAGCGATGACTACACCACGTTGGAAGGATATAATCCTGATGCAGACCTTGGTTTAGGTTGTGGGCTGCCCACACAATTTGCAAAGATCAAAAAAGGTGATACGGTAATTGACCTTGGAAGCGGTGCGGGCAATGATTGTTTCATTGCAAGGGCAGAGACTGGCGAAATGGGTAAGGTAATTGGTATTGATTTCACACCGGCAATGATTGATAAGGCAAGGGCAAACGCCGAGAAAAGAGGGTTCAACAATGTCGAGTTTCGCCAGGGCGATATTGAAAAAATGCCTGTTACTTCCAATGTGGCCGATGTTATTGTAAGTAACTGTGTGCTTAATCTTGTTCCTAATAAGGACGGAGTTTTTAAAGAGATTTACCGGGTATTAAAACCGGGCGGCCACTTTAGTATTTCAGATGTGGTATTGGTTGGTGACCTGCCCAAAGGATTACAAAACGATGCAGAAATGTATGCAGGTTGTGTAGCAGGAGCAATACAGAAGCAGGTGTACCTGGAACTCATCAAGCTGAACGGGTTTACCAATATTACACTGCAAAAAGAAAAGCCTATTGTCATTCCGGACGATATCCTGAAAAACTATCTCAACGAAGAAGAACTAAACAAATTTAAAAACGGAACAACAGGAATTTTCTCCATTACAGTATATGCAGAAAAGCCGGGTTGTGTGCCCGGTGGAGGCTGTTGTTAAAAGTTGATTATTTATTCACCATAAAACGCAGAGCCATGAAATGAGCCATAAAATTTTCGAGTTATAATTCAACAGCGATGAAAATTTTATGGCGAATAACATGTGACAAATTTTTAAAACAAAGATTAACACATGAAAGCAAATCTTCAAAAAGACCCTGGTTGTTGTGAAGCCGGTAGCATTTGCTGCGGCAGCGATTGGGGTTGTTGCTAAAAGTATAGGGCAGTCCAATCTGCCCTATTTAAATATTTAACATGAAGAAGAAGCTACTTTTTGTATGCATTGAAAACAGTAACCGCTCCCAGATGAGCCAGGCCTTAGCCAAAATACTGGGCGGAGAAAATGTAGAGGCTTACAGCGCCGGTTCGAAACCATCTGGAGTAGTAAATCCAAAAGCAATAGCTGCCATGAAAGAACTGGGATACGACCTGAGTACCCATGACAGCAAATCATTGAAAGAAGTAGAACAATATGGCCCTTTCGATGCAGTAGTAACCATGGGCTGTGGCGATGCCTGTCCCTGGATGCCCGCCAAAAAATTTATTGACTGGCAAATACCTGATCCCAAGCACATGGATCCGGAAGAATTCAATAAAGTAAGAGATTATATCAAAGGAAAAGTAAAGGAGTTGCTTGATACCTTGTAAAGAAAAGGTGTTTTCTTTGCCAAAAGTTATTCCTTGAACACTTCCTTTTTGCCCAGGCCGGTTTACTTTTTGTTTTTTACACTGTTGGGTATTATTTACATCATTGGGCTTTTTGTCCCGTTGATGGACAATGACTCGGCCCACCATGCCAATATTGCCCTGCACATGTACCTGACAGGCGATTATGTGAACCTTGTAGACCATGGCGGTGATTACCTGGATAAACCACATTTACATTTCTGGCTGTCGGCATTATCCTATCATATTTTCGGAGTAACAACTTTTGCCTATAAGCTTCCCTCCTTTTTGTTTACCATTTTTGGCACCTGGTCTACCTACCGGCTAGGACAGTCTTTATATAATAGAGAAACAGGTAAGTTGGCTGCCCTGCTGGTTGCCTCCTCCTTTGCCTATATATTGGCCAATAACGATGTGCGGATGGACGCCATGCTTACGGCTGCTGTAGTATTTTCAATATGGCAGCTGGTTGATTTTGTTCAGCAGAAAAAACTCATTAATGTCATCGGGGCTGCATTGGGGTTGGCCATAGGATTTTCTGTCAAGGGACATATTGCTGTTTTCGTTCCGGCTGTAGCCACATTCTTTTACATTTTATATCGTAAAGAATGGACCTTGTTCCTCAACTGGAAATGGTTATTGCTGCTCCTTTTGTTTGGCCTCTTCATCAGCCCAGTGGTGTATTGTTATTTTTTGCAATACAACCTGCATCCTGAGAAAGTGGTGAGAGGGAAAGATCATATCAACGGGGTGAAATTCATTTTATTGAATCAAAGTGTTGAACGATTTAGCGGGGGTATGGGCAGTGATGGTAAAAATGATTATTTCTTTTTCCTTCATTCTTTTCTATGGGCCTTTGCCCCATGGAGTATACTGGTTTATATAGCTGTCGTCAGCCGGATAAGAAAATTCACTGCAAGAAAAGAAGAATGGTTGACAACAGGGGTATTCATCACTATGCTGCTGGTTGTTTCATTTTCCGGCTTCAAGCTGCCGCATTACCTGAATATTATTTTTCCTGCAGCAGCTGTGATGGCAGCATCATTTATTCAAAGTAAGGCTACAGACAGCAACTGGAGCAACCGGATATTCATCATACAGGCATCAGTAGTGAGTATTTTATTAACAGGAGCCATATTAATACATGCCTGGGCTTTTCCTGTAAAAGGGATTTTAAAAATAATCCTGTTGGTTCTTTTATTATCACTCGTCTTCTATTTCTTCCGCAGCAGCATGTATAGCCGCTTGCAAAAAGCAGCGGGAGTTTCCGTTGCCGTCATAATATTTACTTTTTTCCTGCTCAACAGTAATTTTTACCCGCAGCTGCTGACCTACCAGGCTGGAAAACCAATGGCAGCATTGACAAAAGGAAAACTAAACCCGGAAGATGTTTGGTTCTGGAAAGGGAACTACAGTTCTTCGTTTAATTTTTATACAAAAACACTTCGCAAAGAATTTGCTGACTCCGTGCTTAACATTAATAAGAAAGTATGGCTGGCATTTGATACCAGGGTGGAAAAAGAAATTACCGGTGCCGGTTATAAACTGGGACAGCGGTACAGTACAAAGGACTACGAAATCACCAAACTGGATATCAAATTCATTAACCCGGAAAAAAGGCAAAAAGAATGCTCTGAAATGGTAATAGCGGAGGTTGTCAGGGAAGAATAGCTGACAAACATTTTTCCGGCCTTTTTTTTAACTTCTTTAAATGAAACTTCCTTTTCATCTTTCATGGGCTGTTCTCTTCTGACATAATAAAATATTCAAAGAGAAAAATTTACAGAACCACATAGCAACAGTAGAAACATAGGTGTTCACATAGCTATGTGTTAATTCTATGTAGCCTATATGCCTATGTGGTTCAAATATTTCAAAAGAAATACAACCCTTTTTGTTGAAACCCTTGCCCGGCGCTGACTCTGCCTTATCTTTGCCCACCAAAATTTCAATAATGTTCAACAAGCGGATCAAAGTAAAAG
>CAYPBW010000040.1:0-2631 GCA_964409055.1 uncultured Chitinophaga sp.
AATTCCGGCAGCAATGCCAACTGTTACTATGTGGGAAATGACCAGGAAGCGTTGCTGGTGGATGCCGGACTCAGTTGCCGTGAGACCGAAAGAAGAATGAAGCAGCTTGGTCTGTCCCTGCAAAAAGTAAAGGCTCTTTTTGTTTCTCATGAACATGCAGATCACATCAGCGGGGTACCGGGTTTGTCCAAAAAATACCAGTTACCTGTATATATAACCGAAGACACCCGCCGGAACAGTTCTATTCCCGTAGAAGCGCATTTGCTCCGGGATTTCCGGCATGCCAAAGCGGTGGAGATCGGGAGTTTATCTGTTATTCCCTTTCGTAAAAGCCATGATGCGGCAGATCCGCATAGTTTTATGATCAGCGGCCATGGTATCAATGTGGGAGTGATCACTGATATTGGTTATGCCTGTAAAAGAGTATTAAAGTATTTCAGCCAATGCCATGCTGCTTTCCTCGAAGCAAACTATTGTGAGGCTATGCTGGAGAACGGTAACTACCCTTATCATCTGCAACAACGGATCCGCGGTGATCAAGGGCATTTGAGTAATGCACAGGCACTGGAGCTGTTTCAGCACTATCGTTCAAAAGATTTACAACTGTTGATATTGTCCCATTTATCAAAAAATAACAATAAACCGGAATTGGTTGAAAAGCTTTTTGCACCGCATGCGAACCCAACAAGGATTGTGATTGCTTCGAGGTATACGGCGAGTGAGGTGTTTGAAGTGAAAGGAAAGGATGGGGTTGAGGATAAAATTAAGGTTCAGGCTAAGGTTGAGAGAGGAGAGAAGGGGGTTATGAGCAGGAGAGGAGTGAATAGAAAAATGAGAGAGAATGAGCGGCAGTTATCTTTGTTTTGAGGCGACATTATTTATGAATTTCCATACTGTATTCTATGAACAGTTTTTTTCAGCGGCTTAAAGATATTACCAGTGTATTGCTGTCGCCAGAATTGGATTATACTGCTGTAAGAAATAGCTGTACTGCACTTTACGAGATTTTTACTTCTGTATCAGCGTTTGAAGAGAATGCACCCGAAATGCAGGTGCATATTTCAACGGCATCCGGCCTGGCAGTTAGCCCCTATGCTGCTGCTTTCTGTATTACTGATATGATGCGCACCAGAAAATTTTTGCAAGGGATCCAGGAAGCTGTTTATGCTAAGCTGACAGAGAACCCCGGAAGACCCGTAAAAATTTTTTATGCCGGCTGCGGGCCTTTTGCCACATTGCTTACACCCCTGACAACTGTGTTCAGCCCTGCACAAATGCAACTGGTGCTGCTGGATATTAACCCGCTGAGCCATGAATATCTTCAAAAGATTATCCGGGGTTTTGCATTAGAGAATTATATACTGGGAATTGAGATAACCGATGCCCTGCAATATACCATCCCTGCCAAGTATAAACCGGATATCCTGGTATCGGAAACAATGAAACCCGGACTTGCCAAAGAGCCGCAGGTTAGTTTAATCAGTCACTTATTGCCACAATGCGATTCCCGTACTATTGTTATACCTGAAAGTATTACAATTGATGCCTGCCTGCTTGGCAATAGCGTTAACAATCCTGGCGTAATATATAAGCTAAAAACCCTGATGAAATTTGATGCCGCCTTAGCCATCCAAATAAAACAAAATCCCAGGCAATTGGATGTATTGACCAATGGAGTTACCGCTATAATAAATGAGAGGCCGTCAGTAATGTTTTCAAGGCTTGTATTAAATACACAAATCAATATTTATGGTGATCATCAGCTTGATTTTTATGATTCAAGCCTGACCCTGCCTGTTCCGGTAATGGATATTGCTGCCATAAAAAAATATCCTGCCCGGCTGTTGTTTCATTACCGTATCGGCGATAACCCCGGATTTACAGTAAGGGAGCTTTGAATAATTCAGGAGCCTGTCCCAGATTATCCAGGCAATATTCGGAAGGCCGGGCACGGGTAGGCTGGCAATAAATTTCCTTTAGTATAGTTTCAATTTCTTTGGATTCATCCTCTAATTCCGGGTTTTCTTTCGGGTGAACAAATTGTTCTTCCTCCGGGTGAAGAGTTGCATACAGGCGGGTGGCCGTGTAGAGCAGGCGGGTACGTCGCTGCACCAGCTCGCCTGTATAAATATTTTCAGCTTTCACATGGGCAGCAGAAAGAAATTCAAAATACAATACCCGGCGGATGCTGTTTCGCTGCAGCGGTGCAGAGCTATGTGCCAGCAGCATATCATGGATGAGTATATCACCGGCTTTTACCGGGACTTCTATAAAGGGTTCTTTGCTTAACTCACAAATGCCTTTATGAGAGTTATGGCTTGCAGGCACTACCCGCAATGCGCCGTCATTTTCATCCGCATCATCCAGGTAAATGCCCATTGTAAAACAGCGTCCCTTTCTTTCATGCGCCATGTCCTTATGCCAGAGTACCGGTAATTCATCACCCAGGATTTTATTCACGGCAAATTCCTGTATCAGGAAAAAATCATCGCCACAGATCATCTGTGCTATTTCAAGAATTTTGGGGTACCCGAGTAATTCCAGTGCGGCCAGGTTTCCTTTGCTGCAAACATTTTCAAGATTGGTAACATAATTTTTCCCCTTGTATTCATAAACAGTCCGCTCATCCAG
>CAYPBW010000040.1:2731-18526 GCA_964409055.1 uncultured Chitinophaga sp.
GGATTTGTACCAGCAGGTAATTTTTTCAGCCACGATTCAATTTTATTCTGAAACCCCGGCACTAAAGTAAAAGCTCCCTGGTTAACTGCCGTATCCGTCAGATACAAAATGCCCTGTAATCCAAACGGAATGGGTAAAGCCAGACTAACATCCCAGTGCATACCCGGGCCAGGAAATTTCCAGTACTCTGTTTCCGGCGGATTAAAGCCCACCCTGTCAGCATTTACCCAAATATCTTTTCTATTCCAAAGCTGCTCATAAACTTTTCGGATATTGTCTGACCTCCTGTTTTTGTCCAGCAGCGGATGCTGGAAAAGCTGTACCATGATGCCTTGTCTTTCCGGATGCGGGTGATACCAGGTAGACGAATCATCTTTTTTTATTTGTAAAAATTCACAGATCAGGTCAACTGTTTTTTCACAATCTTCTTTTGGTATTGCATTCCGGATAATCAAATAACCGTTTTCGTTCCAGAAGTTTAGTTCTTCACCGGAAAGTGTTTTTTCAATTTGTTCGTTGTTTACCGGTCTTATTTGCTGAAGTATTTGCTGATTGAATATTTGAATTTTTTCTTTTATTTCTGCCGGGTTAATGACAGTGTTAACCCAGTTTTCAAACGCTTCAAAACTTTCCTCACTGATGTAGATATGCTTTACCGTTTGTTCGAGTCCAAGACCTAAAGCTGCCAGTAATGTTGTATCAGTAACCCATTCTTCCTGGTATGCATTTGGAGGCAGCTGACCTGATTTTATGAGCTGGTATTTTTGCCAATATCTTTTCAGGTGCAGTACACCTACCCTGCATTCAGCAGTTGAAGGAGGCAAGTTAATAACAGAACTATTCATTGAAATAAAGCCGTATTATTTGTTTAGCAGGCTGCAAGAAATAAATTTACATTTACAAACGGATAATCTGAAATGAATTTTAGCGAAACTACTGCAGGCCGCCAGCTGCCTGAAGCAGAAGAAAAAATGTTGCAGCAAGCCATTTGTTTTTTGAAGCAAATTGGAATCGATGTGCATTTTGATACTATAGAAAGCCATAGCTTTCTTCCGGGTATCAGTATAGCCGGCGGGGGCATCATCGTTGATAAAAACAAATTGAAATACCCCGGCGATATCCTCCATGAAGCCGGACATATTGCCGTAGTGCCTGCCGCAGAAAGATATTTGCTCAATGAGGCAGACATTGCCAAAAGAGAAATGAGAGAGGCGGAGGAGATGATGGCCATTGCCTGGAGTTATGCTGCCTGTGTGCACCTGGGTATTGATGCAGGATTTGTTTTTCATAACAATGGATACAAAGGCGGTGGCAGCAGTATTGCGGAAAATTTTAAAGAAGGGAGGTATTTTGGTGTGCCTGTACTGAAATGGGTAGGTATGTGTAATAATCCGGAAGAAGAAAACGGCTACCCGAAGATGTTAAAATGGCTGAGAGATTAATTAACGGTAATAAACCATAAAAATATGAGCCAGCAGTTTCATCATATCCCATCGTTGTTAAAAACGACAGAGCTGACAGCATTGGAGCAACTGATACCCCAGGCTGAATTTGTGGATGGTAGGGCAACAGCCAGTATGGCCGCCAAAGAAGTGAAGAATAACAGGCAAATGAATGCTGCTGATGAAGTGATGCATACTGTTCAGCAAATCCTTAACGGTGCCTTACAATCAAGCCCCTATTTCAATGTGGCAGCCCAGCCTAAAAAAGTATATCCTTTTATCATCAGCAAATATGAACCGGGCCAGTATTATGGCTGGCATGTGGACAGCCCCATAATGGGCGAACCGGTAATAAGGACTGATTTGGCAATGACCATTTTTCTCAGCGATCCCGCCTCTTATGAAGGTGGTGAACTGGTAATACAAACATCCTTTGGTCCTGTTCCTTTAAAACCTGCAAAGGGCGATGCTATTTTATACCCTTGCCAGTTTTTGCATTGTGTAAACGAGGTAAAGAAAGGGGAGAGACTTGCTGCAGTTACATGGGTACAAAGTAATATCCAGTTAACCGAACAACGACAAATACTTTTTGAACTGAACCAGGTGCATGCCTTATTGCAGCAGCGGGATAAACACTCTCCCGAGGCTAATCAATTGCTGCAAACCTATTCCAATCTTTTCAGGATGTGGGCGGATGTTTAGTGAGGCCGTTAGCCGGGAATCTTTAATCGTTAGTGCTGTGCAATGACTTTTCCATTTCATCAGCGAGGTGATTGCTTACTGCTGTATTCATCATGCGCAGGTGCCGGATTGTTTCTCTTTTGGTGTGCTCATCCATACCCGGTAGTTCGGTGTCATCTATTTCTTTTTTATTGATAACAGCAGCGCTGCTAAACATATTTTTTATCCATTCATTCACTTCCGCATCAATTACAAGATGTATCCTGTCCGTGTCCCCTTTGTTGGCCAAAGAGTGAGGCAGGTTAAAATTACAGTACCAGCATTCTCCTTCTTTTAGTTGTATGCGTTCGCCCTGAAGACAAAATTCAACAGCATCATTGGTGACGACGGGTATATGAAACCTAGCCAGACCGCTTTCAAAAAAAAGTTCAGCATCTTTATGTTCTTTAATAACAGAGCCTGCGCTTAATTTCAGTAACCGGACTGAGAGTAAAGGACATTGGAAGGTTTTGAGTACCTGCTGAAAATAAGGTGATTGATTCAGCAAGTCTGTATCATAATAAACTGCATCGTTGAGCGGAGAAATGATAGGATTGACCGATGTTCCATCAATACTCCGCAGGGCCAGTGCACTCCACTCTCCCTCAAAGTGCCGGGTCTGATAATGTAAAGGCCAATGTTTGCCCTGTAATGAAAACAACTCCTGCTGCATTTTATATGCATCAAAATGAAAAGGCGTTTGCAGGTACTTAATCATAGATTATTTGACGAAGATATAATCATTCATGACTAATGCATCGAGGCCACTTTCATAAAAAAATTGTATAGCCTGCTGCGGAGTTTCTACAATGGGCATGGCTTTCCTGTTGAAGGAAGTATTGAGCAATACACTAATACCGGTTAATCTCCTGAATGACCTGAGTAGCTGATACAATGGTTCGGCCTGATCTTTTACAGTCTGTACCCTGCAGCTTCCGTCCACATGTACAATACCCGGTAATTTTTCTCTCCATTCGTCTTTTATCTGGTCTATTAAAATCATGTAAGGGCTTTCCCAGTTATACCGGAAATAGGCAGTACAATCTTCCCATAGAACAGCAGGAGCGAAAGGCCGAAAGTCTTCCCTGTGTTTAATATTCCGGTTAATATGCGGCTGAATATTTTTTATTCTCGGGTCGGCCAGAATGCTCCGGTGGCCCAGTGCACGGGGCCCGAATTCTGAACCCAGCTGAAACCAGCCAATGGTTTTTCCTTCGGCGAGTAATTGTGCTGCTGCTTCAATATAATTTTCATTTTGCACCACCTGTGCCCCCGGGTTTTCTTTACTATACTCATTAACAGCAGTTTTGAATTCTGCATCCGTGTAATTTTTACCAAAGCAGGTGCTGCCGTTGTGTTTTTGTTTTTCCTTGTTTACTACTTGTGTCCATCCATAAAAAGCGCAACCGACAGAGAGGCCATTATCTCCTGCCGCAGGCTCAATGTATAATTGACTGATGTTTGTTTGCTGAAGAATTTTTGCATTTGCCACCGCATTCAGCGCCACACCGCCTGCATAGGCAAGGCATTTGTGAGGGTGGAGCTGCAGCCGGTGCTGTATTATATATAAGATAGCCCGTTCCGCTTCGTCCTGTACCCACCGGGCTATATCAGCATAATACTGGAAGTGGTTGTAAAATGGCCTGGTGACATGATCTGCCGGCTGAGTAAAATAATGATGCATCACCTCTTCATTGACAAACACCCTTCCATCTTCCAGCCTGAATAATTGTTCGTTGTACTGGTTACTGTTGCCATAGGGCGCCAGGCCCATCAGTTTACCGGCATCATCAAAACTGCCGAAACAATAATTGCTTGCCATGGAATACAAGCCGCCTATCGAATGTTTTGTGGTGGGTAAAAAAACCTGTTCAGGTTTATGGTCATACCTGATGATGGAAAAATCTTTGTAAAGCGGATCTATCGTGTTGCCGTTATAAAAATAAAAGCTGTCTTTTTCACCATACAATCCCGGGATGCTGTTAACATCAGCAGGAATAAATGACCCGTTCAGGTCATCACACTGATGATAAAAGCTTCCGCACCCGTCTATCACCATGATATTGCAGTTGTCAAACGGGCAGGTGCCTGCAGCACTCCAGGCATGAGCAAGATGATGTGAAATGGTTACAAAAGGAACAATACAATCAGTATTAAATAACCGTTGCCCTTTATAACGGTTTTTTTTGATCTCCTCTTTTTCGAAATTGGCACATTGCACCACCAGCGACAGATCTTCGATGGTTATTCCGGCTGTGTCCAGGCAATATTGTACAGCCAGTGAGTCATTACCGCCATCATGTTTGATGCGGCTGATTCTCTCTTTTTCAATGGCGACGAGTATTTTTCCGTCTTTTAGCAGGCATGCAGAGCCATCGTGGCTAAGCCCCGTGCCAAGTACATAAACCGGGTTGCTCATTCAGAAGAAATAAGTACTAAGCTGATTTCGGCAAACGGTTAAGCAGGTGATTAATCGCAACAAATCTTTTTGTACCTGTTTGTTCGTCAAACTGTATTTCGATGCTCCCCAATCCAAAGCCGTTATCATTGGCTGAGTGAATGATAACCTCCTCTCTTTTTTTGTTCAGAGTTGTAACTGCATAAGTGGAATAGTTGGTAGCATGGTTGCTGATAATAATATCTATGTCTGATGATTTTTCTGCAAGGATCCGGTCATCGGTGCCGGTTTTAGTTTTGTATCCCAATTCGGACAGGCAAACAACTACCTGGCAATTTTTTGTCTTTTTCAGATAGGCAGCCAGTTCGTTGGCATATTCAAGGCCATCAGCACTTGTGATGCTGATGATGCCGGTTCTTATATTTCCTTTTTGGCTAACCGTATAATCATTTTCGCTGAAGTTATTGCTGTTTTTCTCCAGCACTACAACGTTTTTATGACGGCTGGCAATAGAAGTAACTTTACGATCTGCATAGGAACTGAGCCCGGGCTTGCTGGGTTTGTGCAAGAGCACCAGTTTATTGTTAGTATTACCTGCTCCTTGTAATGTTGTTGCAGAAGAGGCCAGACCGGTAAATGGCCTGAGGACCAGCATAGCCGTGGCAGCCATGCCTGTTTTTACAATAAAGTTCCTTCTTGATTTCATGAAACAGGTTTTGGTGATCAGTTGGTTGTTGCTTATAGTTTTATAACAAGCCAAACTACAGCTTTTTTACAGAACCCGCAAACTAAAAACTTTTTTTACATGTATTGATACTATCAGATAATTGTTTACATTTATCACTCATTAAATTCTTTCATCAACCACTAACCTAAAACTTATGGAAGGTACTATTGGGGAAATCCGGATGTTTGCCGGTACGTTTGCTCCCCGCACCTGGGCTTTTTGTCAAAATCAAATACTGAGTATTGCCCAAAACACAGCCCTCTTTTCTATTCTTGGTACCACTTATGGTGGTAATGGCCAGACAACTTTTGCTCTTCCGGATTTTCGCGGCAGGGTAGCAGTGGGTACCGGCCAGGGACCGGGATTGTCCAATATTCAATTGGGACAGATGGCCGGCACGCCAACTGTTACGCTTACTACTAATAATATGCCTGCACATAATCATGCGGTAGCGGGTACACTTTCGATGCAGGCGGCAGGAGACGGTGTATTAGGAACTGATCCTACCAACCGCAGACTGGGGCCGGGCAGTTTCTACAGCGGATCAACCAATGACCTGATTAATATGGCGCCGCTTTCGGGGAGCCTGACTGTGGGGGTTAATGGCGGCAGCCAGCCATTCAGTATCATGCCTCCTTACCTGGGTATGAATTATATTATCTGTATGTTTGGAATTTTTCCTTCCAGAGATTAATTCTATTATTAAAAAATTAATTTTTAACTATGGAAGGTACTTTAGCTGAAATACGAATGTTTGCAGGCAATTTTGCCCCCAGGGGCTGGCAGTTGTGTAACGGCCAGTTGCTGAGCATTGCACAATGGACTGCTGTTTTTGCCCTGGTAGGTACTACCTACGGCGGCAACGGGCAAACAACTTTTGCAGTGCCTGATTTACGGGGCAGAATGGCATTAGGTACAGGCAATGGGCCCGGGCTTCCGTCAGTACAACTTGGCGAAATGGCCGGCGTAGAGAATACCACTCTTTTGATAACCAATCTTCCTCTTCATAATCATACTATCAGCGGAACATTGAATATGCAGGCAGCAGGAGATGGTGCATTGGGAACTGATCCTGCCAACAGGTATGTGGGACCCGGAAGTTTTTATAGCGGAGCCACTGATGACCTTATAACCATGGCACCCGCAACGGGGTCGCTTTCCACTGGTATCGCCGGCGGCAGCCAGCCTTTCAGCAACAGAATGCCCTATACCGGCATCAACTTTATCTTTTGTGTGGAAGGTATATTCCCCAGCAGGGATTAAAGGATATTTAATAATTTTATTCAATCCCTCTTCGCAATAACGGTGAAGAGGGATTATTTTTACCGGTCATTGTTTGAAAACAACATTTATGCTGAAGGTTGGCCTGCTAACACCCCGTTCTACATTATTTCCCCATTTAAGTACAGACTGGCTTAGCGGAATTAAAAGTTTTTTGAAACACCGGGGTGTTGTCAATAATTTTTCATTAAGCATTGATAATATCGGTTTTGGTACAGATGAACAGGATATCTATTCCAAAGCTGAGAAACTGCTGCTGCAGGAAGATGCAGATGTGGTAGTGCTTTTTGCAGATAATTATGCAGCAGAGATGCTGTCGCCGCTTTTTAATGCCGCAAATAAGCTATTACTGGTAGTGAATTTCGGCGCTAACTTTCCGGATAACCAGGAGCCGCCTGCAACCGTTATTTATCATTCACTGAATTTTTGTTTTCATGCCGGCCTTACCGGTAAACTTGCTGCTTCAGTAAAATCAAAAAATGCCATTAATGCAGTCTCTTATTATGATGGCGGCTACCGGCAATGCTTTTGCATGTTAAATGGTCATCAATCACACGGGGGAGTGCCGGTATTTAATCATATCACACATTTGCGGTTAAGTGAGTTTACACTGACTCCTATTGCTGAATTTGTCCAAAATAACCCCGGCGAAGCCACTATGCTTTGTCTTTTTTCAGGAGACCAGGCTGAACGTTTTTACCATGATATCGGGACGTTACTGGAGAAGCACCCGTTTCCATTATTTGTATCTCCCATGATGCTGGATGAGACGCTGAAATTACCAATGAAGATGAGCGGATTCAATGTTTCAGGGTATATTCCCTGGCATTCATCGCTGGATAACAGAGCCAACAACCTGTTTAAAGAAATATTTACAAAAGCAACAGGTAAAAGCGCCAACTATTTTTCCCTGCTCGGATGGGAAACAGGTATGCTGTTAGCAATGATCCAGGAGAAATACACCGGGAATAATGCAGCAGATACAGTTGTTTTGTTGATGCGGGAAGTTATCAATAGTCCCCGGGGCGGTTTAAAAGTGGATGCAAATACTCATCAAACATACGGACCTTCTTACCTGGCTTGTATCAGGGGTACAAGGTCTATAGAAGTTAAGAAAGAAATAGAGATGCTGGATGAAGAGTGGCAATTATTCTGTGCGATAAAACTTGGTGCAGGAGAAAGTTCCAGCTGGCGCAATACTTATTTGTGTATTTAAACAGAAACAAATCCGGATGACTGATATAAAGGCGCTGATTCTTTGTAATAACCCCATTGCCATTCCCGGGATCAGGGAATTTCTTTTTTACGGAAAGGTGGCGGCAGTGGCTACTACTACGAAGAATAAAGAAATGCAGCATATTCTCACCTCTATGCTGGAAGGAACCGGTGTGCCATTATTACTTTTTACTAAAAAGGAGTTCAATGAAGAAATAAAAGGAGCAATGAAGATGTATCAGCCGGATGTGGTGCTGCTGATGACGTTTCCATTCATACTAAAAGAAGAACTATTGCCAATACCCCCAAAAGGATTCATTAACTTTCATTATGGCCTGCTGCCGCAGTGCAGGGGTCCGCAACCTATACTCTGGCATATGCTGAACAATGATGCCGAATGTGGAATAACGGTACATAAAGTGGATGCAGGTATAGATACGGGGGATATTATCCTTCAAGATAAATTATCTATAGAGCCTGCTGATACCTATGGCACTTTGCAATCAAAGCTTGCCTACCTGGGAGCAAAACAGGCGGCCATTTTGCTCAAAATAATTTCTTATGGCAATATTGTTCCAGCAAGAAAGCAGGACGAAAAGAATGCAGCTTATTATGAAATGCCGACTGCTGAACAGTTAAGTATACGGTGGTCCTCCATGAGTGCGGAGCAGGTAATCAGGCTGGTGAATGCATGTAATCCGTGGAACAAAGGGGCAGGTGCCGTCATTCGTGATTGGGTGATTGGGATTACAGGTGCAGAAGCTGCCGGTGATTGTGATGCTGATCATGCAAGGCCGGGAACAATACTGGCCTGTAATGAGGAAGAAGGGTTGTTGATAAAAACAGCCGATCAGAAAAAAATAAAAGTGACAATTATTTATACCAACGAAGGATTTTTTCCGGGATACAGGCTTGCTGCTTTTGGTATTGGAGCAGGCATGGTATTCGTATAAACCCTTATATTTTTAATTAACTTTATTGCCTGTTCAGGTCTGCTATTATTAAACAATAATTAAATAATACAAAACCTGAAAAGGTTATTTAACCTGATACTACCATTTTCAACGATTATTGTTTTATATTTATACTTTAACCAAAACCGACTGCCATGGCCTTATCAAGAAATGTATTAGCAAAACTTTGTTTTGCTTTTTGTTTTTTTCTGATCATCAACTCCCCGGTAAAAGCTCAAACTGCCCTCATTGCCGGTGATATTGCTTTTACAGGTTACAAGGGTCATGGTGCCAGCGCTACAGTTGATGAGTTTTCTTTTGTATTACTGAGAAATATCACTTCAGGGACTGTTATTCATTTTACTGAAAATGCCTGGACGACGGATAATGCTTTCCGTACAGGTGAAAATACAGTGACCTGGACCAGTACATCAGCGCTTAATGCAGGACAGGAAATTCTGATTGCCGGTACCACTGCTACACTGGCATCCGGTCCCGGCACTCCCGGCACCGTTACGGGTACGGCATTGGCCCTTTCTGCTAATGGTGATCAGATCATCGCTTATCAAAGTGCTACTGTGGGGGTACCTCCCTTTACGTTTGTTACAGCGATTCATATGAATGTATATAATGGCGGAGCAGATCCCTCTGTTACTACTGCTGCTGCCTGGGATGCTTTACCTGTTGCTACATCAACTACCAGCAGTTGTGCCATACCAACAGGTCTTACCACCGGAGTAAATGCTATCTGGATTGGTGTGCAGGGAGATCTTACTTCTGAGAAGGATAATGCTTATTTTATCTGTGCCGGTGATCTTTCTACAGTAGCCAGCATTAAAACGCTGATATTTGACCGTACCAAATGGGCTACTTCTGACGGAGACCCTCCTGGTTTTTCTCTTCCTACCGGATGTTCTTATGTTACTGCTGTTCCGGCACCTGTGTTTACCCTTCAGCCAGCTAATGTTACTGTATGTGAATCGGCCAATACCAGCTTTACGATTACTGCAACCGGTGCTACCAGCTATCAATGGCAGGTGGACCCGGGAAGTGGCTTTGTAAATATTACCAATAACGCCACTTATTCAGGCGCTACCACTACTACTTTGAATGTAACGGCGGTAACCAATGCCATGAATGGCTACCTGTATCGTTGTATTGCCACTAACGGAAGCGGTTCAACGAATTCAAACAATGCAACACTGACGGTGACACCATTGCCTGTTAACCCTACGCTGCTGGCCAAAACACCTGCTGCGCCAACAGTAGCAGATGGTACAAACGTAAGCGCCACATTTAGTGCAGGAAGCGGTGGTACAGGCTGTGCGGATGATTACCGTTATACAATCAATGGCGGGGCTACTTATTTGCCCTATACGCCGGGCAGCAATATCAGTACAACCGGATTGGCAGCTGCAGGCGGAATGGTGGTGATAGAAGGGCGAAGAGCTAATTGCTCGTCCCTGTGTCAAAATAATTATGTTGCACTGGCCTCATGGGTAGTTACTCCTCTGCCTGCCGGCGCTACTACACTGGCTGCCGGGGATATTGGTTTTACTGCCTATACTGCTGTTGACGATCAGTTCTCTTTTGTATTACTTAAAAATATTGGCCCTGGTACTGTAATTAATTTTACAGAGAACGGCTGGTTAAGTACCAATGTATTCAGGACAGGTGAAAATACAGTTACCTGGACCAGTAATGCGGCTTACCAGGCGGGTACAGAGATTAATATTAACGGGTTGACCGCTACCCTGGCTGCTGGTGGTTCTGCCGGAACGGTAACCGGAACAGCGCTTGCCCTAGCTGTCAATGGTGACCAGATCATTGCGTACCAGGGTTCTGCTGCATCGCCGACTTTCATCAGTGCTATTCATATGAATGTATATGATGTAGCTAATGGAGATCCTGTTACCACCACTGCTGCGGCATGGGATGGTACTGCCAATACTTCGAATGCCAGTGCATTGCCTACCGGACTCACTACCGGTGTAAATGCTATCTGGATCGGTACACAAGGTGATATTAACTCTGAGTATGACAATGCCCGTTTCGGCAATTGTGCTCACCCTGCTGTGCTGGGACCCATCAATACCTTAAGAGCTGCCCTAAACAATCAAGCAAACTGGATACGCAATAATAATACACCTCCGGGCTTTACTGTACCTACGGGCTGTAATTACCTGAATTCATTGACGCCGACTATCACTGCTGTTTCTACAATGACGGCTTTCAGTACCTGTGCAGGCACTGCTTCCGCTGAACAGACCTTCACCGTATCCGGAGCAAACCTGACCGGCAATATTACCGTTACTGCGCCAGCAGGGTTCGAAGTGTCAACTACATCAGGTTCAGGATTTGGCAGCAGTGTTACGCTTACCCAGGCTGGAGGAACAGTCAGCACTACCACTATTTATGTACGATTAAGCGCTGCGGCCACCGGAACTCCGGCCGGCAACATCGCCTGTACTTCGCAGGATGCGACTACGGTAAATGTAGCGGTAAGCGGAACGGTAACAAATCCTCCTACCACTGCTAATGCCGGACCTAACCAGACAGGCGTTTGTGCCAACCCGGGAACTGTAACCATGGCTGCAAATTCAGCTACTACAGGCACAGGTACATGGACACAAACAGGCGGACCTGTAACAGGCACAATAACAAATACCAACTCGCCAACCACAACCATAACCGGACTCACAAGTCCTGGCACCTATACTTTCCGATGGACAATTACCAATGCCCCATGCCCGGCCTCATTTGATGAGGTGGATGTAACAGTTGATGCACTTCCTGCTGTTACTGCCACACCGTCTTCGCAGACAATTTGTTCAGGTACTGCCATCACAACCATTGTACTCAGCGGTACGGGCACAACTTATAGCTGGACAAGGGATAATACAGTTGATGTAACTGGTATCGCAGCCAGCGGAACAGGAGATATCAGCGGAACACTGACGAATGGCACATCTTCACCTGTAACGGTAACATTTACCATTACACCTTCTGCCGGTTCTTGTGTTGGTACGCCTATAACAGCAACTGTTACGGTTAACCCATTGCCCACAGTTGCAGATGCCGGTGCTGATAAGACAACTTGTGTGAACCCGGGTAATGTTACTATGACAGGTAATACTGCTGTTATAGGTACTGGTACATGGACCCAGGTGGGTGGCCCGGTAACTGCCAGTATTTTATCTCCCAATGCTCCGAATAGTGTTATTAATGGCCTGACTACAGCCGGAACTTATACCTTCCGCTGGACGATTGCGAATGCACCCTGTGCAGCTACGTTTGATGAAGTGGATGTAGTAGTGAGTGCTAATCCTCCTGCCTTTGTACTTGGCGGAGGCGGCACTTTCTGTCAGGGCTCAACTACCCTTACAGGGCCGATTGATCCTAATTATACTTATGTATGGGAAAGAAGCCTTTCCGGTATCGCTTCTCCGAATAGTTATATTGCTTTTGGAGGTACTGCTTCCTCACAGGTTGTTACATCATCTGGTAATTACAGGCTGATTGTTACCAACCAGTTCGGTTGTTCAGTTTCAGATACCACGCCAGTAAGTATGGCCGATTATGTATTCAATGGCAGCCTTGCTGCCGGAGATGCCCAACAAACGGGCCGCCTTAACCGGTTTGCTGTAGTTAGCACCTGTGCTGCTCCTAAAAGTTGCCCGCTAACATTTACCACTACTGGCGCAAGGTATTATGACAGTTATACCATTACTAATCCACGTAGCGTACCTGTTTGTGCTACGATTGGCCTCAGGAGTGAATGTGGCACCAGTATATTCAATGTAGCTTATCTGGGTAGCTTCAACCCCACATCACTTTGTACTAATTATCTGGCCGACCCCGGTTCATCCTTCCCTGGCACCGGTTATATGGAAGCAACAATACCTGCGAATGGAACAATTGTGGTGGTGGTACATGAAGTAAATCCAGGTACCGGCTGCTCAGGCTACACATTAACAGTAGATGTACCAAGAGAGGCCATCAGTGTTACTGCTAATCCTTCAACTATCAACTGTACCGGTACTTCCCAGTTAACAGCCAATGGTGCTGCTAATACATACAGCTGGAGTCCGGGTGGTGCCACAACGCAAACATTTACGACTCCACCGCTTACAACAACTACAACTTATACCGCAACCTATGGCTATGGTAATAATGGTTGTACCGCAACAGCTCAGGCAACCGTTACTGTCAATAATGCACCGATTGTGCTTACTTGTCCTGTTAACACAACTGTTTCGGCTTGTCAGACGCAGGCAGCGGTAAATGCACAGTTTGCGACGTGGCTGGCAACTGCTTCTGCCAGCGGAGGCTCTAACGGGGTGCTTACCAACGATAATACGGGAGCACCATCAGCTTGTGGCGGATCCACAACGGTAACCTTTACTTATACCAATGACTGTGTGCCGACAACAACAACATGCCAGGCAACCTTTACGGTGGCTGCGCCACCGCCTGTAGTGTTGAGTTGCCCGGTTAATACAACTGTTTCGGCATGCCAAACACAAGCTGCGGTTAATGCTGCATTTGCGACCTGGTTGGCTACTGCATCTGCCAGCGGCGGCTGCAATGGAGTTTTGACGAATAATAATACAGGTGCACCATCAGCCTGTGGTGGTTCCACAACGGTGACCTTTACTTATACCAGCAGCTGTGCTCCTTTAACGACAACTTGTACTGCTACATTTACGGTATCAGCACCACCAACTGTAGTTTTAACTTGCCCAACAAATACAACAGTTGCGGCATGTCAGACACAAGCGGCAGTGAATGCACAGTTTGCGGCATGGCTGGCAACAGCCAGTGCATCTGGTGGATGTAACGGTGTGCTTACGAATAATAACACAGGTGCACCATCAGCCTGTGGTGGTTCCACAACGGTGACCTTTACTTATACCAGCAGCTGTGCTCCTTTAACGACAACTTGTACTGCTACATTTACGGTATCAGCACCACCAACTGTAGTTTTAACTTGCCCAACAAATACAACAGTTGCGGCATGTCAGACACAAGCGGCAGTGAATGCACAGTTTGCGGCATGGCTGGCAACAGCCAGTGCATCTGGTGGATGTAACGGTGTGCTTACGAATAATAACACAGGTGCACCATCAGCCTGTGGTGGTTCCACAACGGTGACTTTTACTTATACCAGCAGCTGTGCTCCTTTAACGACAAGTTGTACTGCTACATTTACAGTATCAGCACCACCTCCGGTAACACTGACCTGCCCGGCACCTGTAACCGTTAGTTGCGTTTCAGAGGTACCTGCACCAGATATTACATCCGTTACGGTTAATAGCGGATGCGGTGTAGTGGTAACGCATCAGGGTGATGTAATCAGCGCACAAACCTGTGCCAACCGTTATACGATAACAAGGACTTATCGTGCAACAGACCAGTGTGGCAATTTTGCAGAATGTACACAAGTCATTACTGTAAATGACCAGACGCCACCGGTAATTACCTGTCCTGGTCCTATAACAGTATGCGGAGCAGCTGCTGTGCCGGCGCCGAATACCAGTCTGGTGACTGCCACGGATAATTGTTCGGGTGCTATTACCATTACCCACCAGGGGGATGCGGGTATACCAAACCCAACGGCTCCTTATACGATTACCCGGACATACAGGGCCACGGATGGCTGTGGCAATTTTGCAGAATGTACACAGCTCATTACTGTGAATCCTATACCCACCGTAAATGCAGTAGCCAGCCAGGTACGTTGCAATGGTGCCAATACGGCTGCTGTAAACTTTACAGGTGCGGTGGCAGGTACTGTCTTTAACTGGGTGAACAATACCCCGTCTATTGGTTTAGCGGCGAGCGGTAGTGGTAATATTGCCTCTTTTGTTGCGATAAATACCGGCAATACACCTGTTATAGCTACTATTACGGTTACACCAACTTTCACCAATGCCGGGGTAACTTGTACAGGTACACCCACCAGTTTCACTATCACGGTGAACCCGACACCGGCTGTGACAACAGTACCCAATCAGACAGTATGTAATGGTGCCAATACCACGCAGGTGATATTTGGCGGACCCGTAGCAGGTACCCTTTACAGCTGGACCAACAGTAATCCTTCAATAGGCCTGGCGGCAACCGGCAATGGTATATTAACACCGGTATCAGCTACCACTACGATGGGATCCGGCTTTGGTACGTCCCTGACCAATACGTTTAATGGTGTTGGCCTGTCGGCCTTCCCGAGTTATAACGCAGTACATGCTTCGGTAACACCCGCCAACTCCTGGGTAAGCGCCGGTGCCACAACCGGAACCATCACCTTTGATCTGGGCGGCAGCCAGGTGATCAATGGATTTGCGTTCTGGAATCAGAATGCTGGTGGTCCTGGAGCAACCGGAAGCACAGGTATCAGGGATGTGCAGGTATTATCATCCACTGATGGAATAACCTTTACTCCGGTTCCGGGTGGCCCGACTACATTTGCCAGGGTGACCACCGGTGCGGGAAGCATACCGCAGACTTTTGGTTTTGCGCCGGTAACGGCCTCTTTCATCCGGTTTAATATTCTTAACAACCATGGGGATGTGCAAACAGGTTTTGCAGAGATTGCCTTCTCCAAAGTCAATATTCCGTCATTTACGGCAGTGAACCCTGGCCTTAACCCGGTAACAGCTACTGTAACGGTAACACCGAGCTATACTAATGGAGGTGTTACCTGTGTGGGAACTCCTTCAACGTTTACTATTACTGTAAATCCGACTCCAACCATAACTTGTCCGGCCAATCAAAGCGCTACCACACCTGCAGGATCCTGTACGGCGGTAGTAAACTATGCACCAGTTGTAACCGGTACACCTACGCCAACATTGAGTTATTCATTCAGTGGTGCTACAACCGGCAGCGGAAGTGGTACGGGTAGTGGTTCGGCCTTCAATATTGGTGTAACCACGGTAACATTGACTGCCACCAATATTTGTGCAACAGTAAGCTGTTCCTTCACAGTAACAGTAGCAGACGGTCAGTTGCCGGTGATCACGGCACAGCCGCAGAACCGTACGGTATGTGCGGGCC
>CAYPBW010000041.1:0-11249 GCA_964409055.1 uncultured Chitinophaga sp.
TTCCTTTTATTGGTTTTGATACTTGAATTGCCTGTGTTTGCGCAAGGGCCGCAAAACTGGACCTCTGCTGATATGTACCTGGCCCTGAGAAAGCTGAATGTGCTTGGTTCAGTATTATATGTGGCTGCTCACCCGGATGATGAAAACACCAGGCTGATCACTTATTTATCAAAAGAAAAACTCTACCGGACAGGTTATCTTTCTATAACCAGGGGCGATGGCGGGCAAAATTTAATTGGAGAGGAGCAGGGGATAGAACTGGGATTAATAAGAACACAAGAACTATTATCAGCCCGAAGAATAGATGGCGGTGAGCAGTTTTTTACGAGAGCTTATGATTTCGGATTTTCCAAAAACCCGGAAGAAACGTTTACTAAATGGGATAAAGAGAAAATACTAAGCGATGTGGTATGGGTGATCCGAAAATTTCAGCCGGATGTAATCATTACCCGTTTTCCTACAACCGGGGAAGGAGGACATGGACATCATACCGCTTCTGCTATATTGGCAAATGAAGCATATGAAGCTGCTGCCAACCCCAATCGTTTTCCTGAGCAACTAAAATATGTTTCAACATGGCAAGCCAAAAGAGTACTGTGGAATACGTTCAATTTTGGCGGGAATAATACAACAAGGGAAGACCAGTTTAAAATTGACGTAGGCGGCTATAATCCACTGCTTGGTAAAAGTTATGGCGAAATAGCTGCAGAAAGCAGAAGCCAGCATAAGAGCCAGGGCTTTGGTGTTCCTGCTGCAAGGGGGGAGGCTTATGAATATTTCAAGGCAACCAAAGGAAACCATCCAGCCAGTGATCTTATGGAGGGGGCCGAACTATCCTGGAAAAGAGTGAAAGGCGGAGAAGCAATTGAAAAAATGATCAATGAACTGGTTGCCTCTTTTGACTTGCTGCACCCTGAATATTCAGTAGAAGGACTGGTAAAGTTGTATAAAGCCATCACAAACCTGGAAGACGGCTACTGGAAAGAGCAGAAGTTGAAAGAAATATTTACGCTGATTACGCAGTGCAGCGGTCTGTTTTTGGATATCACCACTACTGAACAATTTGCGGTGCAAACGGACTCAATCCGGCTTAATTTTTCTTTTAATAATCGGTTGGGTACAGATGCTTCATTACAAAAAGTAATAGTAGATAAGTTTGATACTTCCTTCCTGCGGGTACTGGAGAAAAACAAAAACTTCAATTTCTCAAAAACTGTTTATGTTCCCGCAGATAAACCAGTAACCCAGCCCTATTGGCTGGCCAATAAAATGGAAGAAGGTTATTTTAATGTCACGGATCAGCTATTGATCGGTTATCCTGATGTGGAACCTGCTTACAGTGCTTTTATACGGGTCAGGATATTCGGGGAGACTTTTACTTTTATGCGGCCAGTACGATATAAGTTTACTGACCCTGTAAGAGGAGAACTTTATCAGCCACTGGTGGTGGTTCCGCCGGTTATAGTAAGCCCATCGGTAGATTTAAAAATAGCGATCAATGAGAAAAATGATATTAACGGCAGCTTATTACTGCGAGGAATGAAAAAGGGGTTTGCCGGAAAGCTTGCTGCATTTGAGCAAGGTTCGGATAAGGCGCTACAAGGCTTTAATTTTAGTTCTCCGGTTGCTACCGTAACTACTAAGGGACAAGTGACTGATATAACTTATACTACACCTGGCTTTAAAACAAATACTGTTGCGAAATTAGGTGTGCAGGCAAACGAGAATGAGCTGGTTGCTTTTGATAAACATGAGATAAAATATGACCATATTCCCTGGATCAATTATTTCCATGAGGCAACTGTAACGATAAAAAATATTGACCTTAAAACGTATAATAAGAAGATTGGCTACATTATAGGGGCGGGAGATAAAGTGCCGGAAGCTTTAGAACAAATGGGGTATGAAGTGACCTTGCTCACTGATAAAGAGCTTGCCAAAAATAACCTGGAAAAATTTGATGCAATTATTACCGGTGTAAGGGCCTATAATACCAATGAATGGCTGAATAAGTACTATAACAAGCTGATGAAGTATGTGAGTGATGGTGGTAACCTCATTGTTCAGTATAACACCAGCAACCAGATTGGCCCGGTGAGGGCAAAGATTGGACCCTATGAATTTAATATTACCCGTACAAGGGTAACAGATGAAAATGCTGCTGTTAATTTCCTGAAACCCGAGCACCCGGTTTTCAATTTTCCTAACAAGTTAACAGGTGATGATTTTAAAGGATGGAGGCAGGAAAGAAGTATTTATCATGGCAGCGATACTTCCGGTAAGTTTGAAAAACTGATCGGCATGGCAGACCCCGGAGAGAAATCTGATGACGGCAGCTTACTGGTGGCCAAATATGGTAAAGGCTATTTTACATACACAGGTATTGTCCTTTTCCGCCAGCTGCCTGCCGGTGTGCCGGGAGCCTACCGGCTACTGGCCAACCTTATTGCATTAAATAAGAAGAAAGGATTTTAATGAGTAATAATAAACCCAGTGTAAAAAGGGGAGAGATGGCTTTTATTTTTGCCATCATTCTTGGATTGGTTTTGGGTATTTTAATTAAAAAGGTCCGTATTGGTATTCTGATTGGACTGATTTTAGGAATTGTGATATTGATGACCGGATGGCTGAGAACCAACCGTAAATAATTGTATGACACAGCAGGAAATCGATAAGCCGCCATTTTTCAAAAGCTGGACAAGCTGGTATGTACTTGTACTGTTATTTCTTGTAATGCTGATCATTATTTTTTATCTCATCACCAAACGATTTGCATGAGCCAGCTGGATTGGATAGTACTGGTAATTACCCTGCTGGCTATAGTGGCTTATGGTTTGTATAAAAGCCGAACTACTCATAACCTTGATGGTTATTTTCTCTCGAACAGGAGTCTGCCTTGGGGACTGGTTCTCCTAAGCATCATGGGAACGCAGGCCAGTGCCATTACTTTTTTATCAGCCCCGGGGCAGGCCTATACCGACGGGATGAGGTTTGTTCAATACTATTTTGGCATACCGCTGGCGATGGTAGTCATCTGCATTTTCTTTGTGCCCATATTCCGGAACCTGAAAGTATATACAGCGTATGAATTTTTAGAAAAGCGATTTGACGGAAAAACAAGGACACTCACTTCTTTTCTTTTTTTGCTGCAAAGGGGTTTGTCTACCGGTATCAGTGTATTTGCGCCTTCCATCATTCTTTCTTCTTTACTGGGCTGGGATATTATCTGGACCAATTTATTCATGGGTGGCCTGCTTATCATTTACACGATGACAGGTGGTGCAAAAGCTGTTGCCTATACCCAACAGTTGCAACTGATCGTCGTATTCACCGGAATGTTTCTTGCCGGATATATGGTGGTGAATATGTTGCCGCCCAAAGTAGGTTTTACGGATGCACTGGAAGTGGGAGGCAAGATGGGAAAGCTGAATGTGATCACTACCGGTATTACAGAAAAGGGTTTTAACTGGAGCGATCAATACAATCTATTAAGCGGCATCATTGGCGGTTTTTTCCTGGCATTATCTTATTTCGGGACTGACCAGAGCCAGGTAGGCCGTTACCTTACGGCAAAATCACTGAGGGAAAGCCGCATGGGTTTGCTGATGAATGGGATTGTGAAAGTACCGATGCAATTCTTGATTCTGCTGATAGGGGTATTGGTTTTTACTTTTTATCAATTCAATCAGGCGCCGATCTTTTTTAACAATGTTCAGTTAAAAAAAATAGAGCAATCGGCGTACCGTGATTCTTTTTACCTGGTGCAGCAGCAATATGATTCTATCGGTGCATTAAAACAAAATGCGGTTGTTGCCTATGCTGATGCCAGGCATAATAGTGATCCGGGGCAGGCAGATGAATCTTTACTTACATTGAGGGAGCTACAAAAGAATTCAGATACACTTCGGAATAAAGTTCAAACCTGGCTGAATAAAAAGATACCCGGAGGCGATGGGAATGATACAAACTATATTTTTCTCCGGTTTGTAGTGGATAACTTACCTGTAGGCCTTGTTGGCTTACTGATAGCTATCATATTTCTGGCATCATGGGGAAGTATTGCAGCTGCCATTAATTCATTGGCTTCTTGTTCTATGGTTGATTTTCACCGGAGGTTTACGAAGAAGAAAGAAACAGGAGAAGATGAATATCGTTTATCCAAATGGTATACATTGGGCTGGGGTATTTTTTGTATCGTGGTAGCCATGTTTACTTATAATATTGGCAACAGCCTGATTGAAGCGGTTAATATATTAGGATCACTTTTCTATGGGGTTATCCTGGGTGTGTTCCTGGTTGCTTTCTTCATTAAAAAGATATCAAGCGGCAATGTCGTTTTCTGGGCTGCGGTATTGGCAGAATTGCTGGTACTTTCTGTTTTTATACTAACCAAAGCCGGGGTTTTCAAAATGGGCTTCTTATGGCTTAACCCGGTAGGTGCATTTGGGGTGGTTGCTTTCAGTTTACTATTGCAGGGAATACTGAATAAAAAAGAAACCCCGTCAATGGATTGACGAGGTCTCTGCATCAGCATTTGTTGCAATTATTTTTCCAGTTCGGCCAATAATTTTTCATTCAGCTTCACATAGTCATCGTTTTTAGCAGCAGCTGCTAATTCTTTTGATTTTTCTGCAGCGGTTTTTGCTTCAGCTTTTTTGCCCAGTTTTGCCAGGCAATTGGCTCTTTGGTGATGGATCCAAAAGGCAGATGGGTTCATTTCAACGGCTTTATCGAACCATGACAGGGCCTGGTTCAGGTCTTTGCCATTTTCCATATAATACATCGCTGCATTGAAATAAGGACGGTTGTCTTTATTCATCAGCTGATCAATTTGTGCCATTACTTTTTTCTCCACATCTACAGCAATAGGCAGGGCTACTGCTGTTTTGTCCCACATAATGTGAAGCTCGCAACTGGTAGGTTTTACGTCAGCAAATTGAATGGTAAATGATTCCACAGTACTGTTCATATCCATTGTTTTCGCTTCCACTCTTACTACATCCTGGTCTTGCTTATAAGCTGAAGGGCTGGTCACATCAGTTTGTTTTGAGATAATGATTGTCCAGCTTTTTTTGTCAGGGATAGTCAGAAGGCCATATTTACCTGCGGGTACCTTAGTACCGCCGATGGTAACTTCTTCGCCAAAAGTGAGGGTGGTGGCATTATTGGCTCCCGTACGCCATACTTTGCCAAAAGGAACCAGGTCTCCGAAAATCTTTCTGCCCTTCATTGCCGGGCGGGAATAAGATAATTCTACGGACGAGAGGCCAAAGTCCTGCTTAATGGTTTGAGACGGACTGGGGGCCGGTGTTCTTAATTGTGCATCACTGATTACTAAGGATAATGCCGCAATAGCGGTGAAAAGTATTTTCTTCATACTGCAAGTTTTTGAGAAGGCAAAGGTAGGGGAAAGAATGTAGTTGAGGGTAAGTTGTCGTGAGTCGGCAGTCTGGAGTCATAGGCAAGGAGGCATGACTCTGAATCCTTAGATGTGATTCTAACATTTATATCTCAAAAAGTGATAGTTACGGTAGTACGTCCATTTTTGGCTTTCCGTCTCCATTTCGGCCCTTCTTTGATCAGCCGGATAGCTTCCTGGTCACATTTTTTACATAGTGATTTTTCGATTTTGAAATTTACAGGCTCACCATTCTTATCTACTTCAAAGGAAACCTGTACTTCGCCGCCACCCTGTTGTTTAGTTACATATTCATCCGGGAGCTTAACATTGTTGGCAAGGTAGGAATCATAGTTGTCCCATCCGTCTGCAGGTTCCGGTTCTTCCAATTGCATATTGGCATCTCTTGAACGGGCAACTGCATTCGGCTTTTTGTTGCTGATCACCACTTCCGAAAGGCTCCGGTCATCCTGCAAAATCACCTGGTTGGTCGGTACGCTATTTCTGAGCTGTACATTATTGTATTCAAAGCCTATTGAACGAACCTGGACATTTAATACTGAATCCGGGTAAGTGAGAATAAAGTTACCCCTGGCATCTGTGTAGGTTCCTGCTTCATTGTCATCCAGGTTGGTTACATTGGCAAAAGGTACCCCTACATTATTCTGGTCTGTAACACGGCCACGGAATACATTCGTTTGCTGGTTACGGTAATTTTGTTCTTCCGCTTTACGGTTGGCAGCAATAGCCCTGTTATTCCTTGTTTCATCTGCTTGCTTTTTGGCGGCTGCATCTTTCAGCCCGTCGGCATCTGTATCCTGTCTTTCCTGGCCGGCTGCTTTAGCTTTTACATCTTCTTTTGCCAGGTTTCTGTTTTCAGCAGGTGCTTCTGTTGTTTTTGCAGGCACAGAAGGAATAATTCTGGTAGCAGGTTCCGTAATGGCTTTTTCACCTGCAGCATTTTCTTTAATAGTAGTGCTGCCGGGTCTTGATGGAACCGGGGCAGGTTGATTGCCGGTGGTTGCAGCAGGTGTATTTACGGTTACATCTTTTTCGCCTTTCGTATTTTCTTCAGCAGTAGCTGAACCTGTAGCGCCAGGATTGTCTTTTACCGGTTGCTCCACTTTTTTAACCGGGTCGGCCTGTACTATTTCACTTTTTTTATTGTTGAAACCAAACTGGTAGATCAATAATCCGGCTCCGGCTATGAAGGTAATGACAACTGCCGCTCTTAATAAGCGGAAATTATTCCGACCATTACTGATAGGAATGATTTTGGTCTTTTCTTCCAGTTTTTCTGACAGCCGTTGTTTAAGCTCGGCTATGTCCGCCCCTGCATTTACCCCGGAAACAGCATAACCTTCCAGTGCATCGGCCAGGAAGGGATCTTCTAACGCTGCTTTTTCGAGGTCATGCCTTTCTTTACCCGAAAGCTGACCTTTGTGATATTTTTCAATATCTGCGGCGGTAAAGTTTTTTATGTTATTATTCGTTGCCATACGGCAGTACAAAGTTCTTATTTTTATCATTCAGCCCGCCTGCCTGCTTCTGCTTCGGATTTTTCCATACAGAGTTTCAGGTTTCGGCGGCCGTTCTGGATAAAACTTCTGACCTGGTTCCAGTCTTTCCCGGTTATTTCCACAATTTCATTATAACACTTTCCATCCAGGTAAAACAATTTTACGGCTTCCCGCTGGTCATCTGTCAGTGTGCCGAGGCAGAATTCCAGCTTTTTGAAATTTTCCTCTTTTTCCAGCACACCATTCAGATGCACTTCTTCTTCGGATTGCACAATTTCCGTTTTAAACTCTACGGTTTTCATATTTTTTGGGGTACGGAGCTGCATTAGGCAGTGGTTTTTGGCCACCTGGTGCAGCCAGCCCCTGAAATTGTCTACCTCATGCTTTTTCAATTTTGATACCAGTTCTTCGAATATCTGCATCACACTGTCCTTGGCGGTTTCGGGTTCCTTATAATATTTAAGGCATACACCATATACCAGTTCCATGTACCGCTGGTATAGTTCTCCCAGTACGGCCATGTCGCCCGATTCTTTATACAGAGCTACCAGCTCTTTGTCGGTTAGTGAGTTGTGAGATATGTTACGGATAAAAGCCAACGGCTAAAATTAGCGAATAAAATTTTTATAGCTGCTTTATGCAATTGTCAAAATACCGGCATCAGGGTATTAAAACTTATTTTATGAAGCGAATACTCGTTATGATCGTGCCGGTGGTATTAATATTACTGGCATTTCGTCCGGTGAAATCTCATACTGTAACCGGCAAAGTAACAGACGAAACCGGCGCTGCCCTGGCAGGCGTCTCTGTTCATGTAAAAGGAACCAATACTGGTGTAAGTTCAGATGTGAACGGATCTTTCAGAATTACTGCTCCCGGTTCGAATTCCACCCTTGTTTTTTCAGCAGCAGGTTACATAACTACAGAGATTAAAATAAACGGTCGTACAACAATTTCAATAACACTTAAAGCTGCCTCGCAGACGATGCAGGAGGTAGTGGTGGTTGGGATGGCTCAAAAGCAAAGGAAAGCGATGACTGGTAGTGTCACTACTCTATATGGTGCACCGCCTTCCAGTGCCTATTATCAACCTGTATATGATCAAATACAACAATACCGTACAGATAAAGATGGCATCAAAGAAGATTTTAACAGGGAAGGATATGATAAAATCACCGAAAACCGCTTTTTAAAAGTAACCGACAATCCCCTATCTACTTTTTCTATTGATGTTGATGCCGCTTCATACAGTAATATCCGACGTTTTCTTAACCAGGGACAACTGCCCCCGGCAGGTGCCGTTCGAATTGAAGAAATGGTTAACTACTTCACTTATCAATACCCGCAACCGGTAAAAAATGAGCCTTTTTCTATCAACACAGAAATTTCTGATGCGCCATGGAATAAAGACCACAAGCTGGTATTGATCGGCTTGCAGGGAAAGAAAATACCTATGGAAAACCTGCCTGCCTCTAACCTGGTTTTCCTGATTGATGTTTCGGGATCTATGCAGGACCCTTTGAAACTTCCATTGGTGAAAGCTTCCATGAAAATGCTGGTGGATCAGTTAAGAGAAGAGGATAAAATATCCATGGTGGTATATGCAGGTGCTGCCGGATTGGTACTGGAGCCAACCAGTGGTTCTGAAAAAACTAAAATAAAAGATGCCATTGACAAACTGGAAGCCGGCGGCTCAACAGCCGGCGGTGCAGGTATCAAACTGGCTTATAAGACTGCAAGGGAAAATTTTGTGAAAGACGGTAATAACCGGGTGATACTTTGCACCGATGGTGATTTTAATGTAGGCGAAAGCAGTGACGATGCCATGGAAAGGCTGATTGAGCAGGAAAGAAAGAGCGGCGTTTTCCTCACGGTGCTTGGATATGGAATGGGCAACTACCAGGATGCCAAAATGCAGAAACTGGCTGATAAGGGCAACGGTAACCATGCCTATATAGATGGTATCAGCGAGGCTAAAAAAGTATTAGTAAATGAATTTGGCGGCACACTGTTTACCATTGCCAAAGATGTAAAGCTCCAGGTAGAATTCAACCCTGCTAAAGTACAGGGATACCGGCTGATCGGGTATGAAAACCGGATGTTGGCGAAAGAAGATTTTAATGATGATAAAAAGGATGCCGGTGAATTGGGAAGTGGCCATACCGTAACTGCTTTGTATGAAGTAATACCTGTCGGCGTAAAGAGTGATTTTTTGCAGAAAGTTGATTCATTGAAATATCAGAAAAACACTACTCCGCTTATTTCATCTTCACAAACAGACGAAATTTTGACTGTAAAGTTCCGATACAAAGCTCCTGACGGTGATGTAAGCAAACTGATTGAACACCCTGTACTGGATAAACAGGTGGCACTTGCCAAAACATCAGATAATTTCCGGTTTGCTGCTGCTGTGGCCCAGTTTGGTCTCCTTCTCCGTCAATCAGAATATAAATCAACAGCTTCATATGATAATGTGCTGAACCTGGCCCGTAAGGCAAAAGGATACGATGAAGAAGGCTATCGTTCGGAGTTTGTAAGACTGGTGGAAAGTGCCCGGTTACTGGCCAAAGGCAAACCGGAACCTAAAAGCGGGGAAGAGCCTGCAGAAGATGATTCCAAATAAATAAAAGATAAAGCAGTGTATGTAAACGGCACCATAACGTCATCCTGATGAAAATAGCTAATCATTTAACAGCCGGTTAGTGATAACGGGGCTGGTTTTTACCGGCCCCTTTTTTTGTCTGAGCCAGGATTTATAAGATTAAATGATTTAAGGGATTTAAAATTTTGCTTATGAGAATATATTTTACACTTGGTATTTGCATGTTCCTAAATACTGCTTTTCCCCAAAACAATAAAGTGCAGGAACCGGAAGTTGTAACCCGCTGTACCCTTCGGCCAGTAATTGAATTTCCAGTTACGTTTACAATAAAAGATCAAAACGATGGCAGCCCTGTTCCCAGAGCTACGGTCTCGGTTTTCCGCCCGGATAAAAATGATTCCGTTCATCTGGTGGCCAATGATAGCGGATCCGTATGGGTAAAACTTTTGGGTAGAACGGATAAATATGTCGTAAGTATCAGTACAGTTGGATATGTTGACACTTCATTTTTAGTTGATAGGGAAGGCAAATATGAAATTATTCTTAGCAAGCACTATATGGAAATAAAGCCTGTCGTTCTCTCCTCATTACCAATGATATGCTGCCGTTGTTATAAGAAACTGCCCTGTTACCGGGTAAAGCATGAAAAGAGGGTTGTTAATGAAGCCAGTGTGTTAACAATGGATATTCAAAATGATAATTTTAAAATCTTTCCCAATCCATCTTTAAGAGGTAGTTCGGCAGTGATAGAATTTGAGTCGTTGAATCAGGAAAACTCACAAGTAAGAATATTTTCCATGAACGGCCAATTAGTTAAGGCTTTGCCAGTATCTGCAGTGAAAGGGAAAAACAAGCTGCGGGTTAACATAGATAACCGCTGGCCAGCAGGGACCTACATTTTTCAGCTTAGTTATGCAAATGGCAGTGTGGCAGCATCTGGTAAGGTAATAATTCAATAAACGGACTTTTATGAATAACAAAATTAACCTGACAATCCCCACACCCTGCCATGAGAATTGGGACAATATGACCCCGGTAGAAAAAGGCCGCTTTTGCGGTTCCTGCCAAAAGAAGGTAATAGATTTCAGCACCATGAGTGATCATGAACTGGCACAGTTCTTTAAAAAGCCAATCCTGAGCTTGTCGAAGGAAGGTTCTGTTTGCGGCCGGTTTATGACAGAACAGCTTCACCGGGATATCGAACTGCCCAGGAAAAGAACACCATGGCTAAAATATTTCTTTCAAATGGTACTACCCGCCTTGTTTCTGACCAAGGCTTCAGCCCAGCAAACCAGGGTTAGCAAAGCAACCGTGAATGATACGGATACCACTAATATGAAAGTTACCAACGATAACAGGATTCTGGGTTTAGTTTTACCTGTTACTTTTTCGGGAAGGTATGATACAACAATTATTGAAAGCCCCATCACCAAACAAAAAATGATTAAAGGAATAGTAACAGATGAGAACGGAGAACCCATTCCTTTCGCAGCGATCACCGAAACCAATACCGGAAATATTATTGTTGCTGATTCAAGGGGTAAATTCAGCCTTGCTGTAAAAAACAGCCTGGGTAATTTGTTGATAGCTTCCGGCGGTTATGAAACTCAGAAATTATACATAGCAGAATTGGGAGCATTTACGGAGGTTAAACTTGTAACCAATCGCCAGTCAGGAGAAATTGCTGCCAGTTCAGCAGGAACTTATATAAAAGGGGAAATAACAGATG
>CAYPBW010000041.1:11349-18418 GCA_964409055.1 uncultured Chitinophaga sp.
GGAGAAATTGCTGCCAGTTCAGCAGGAACTTATATAAAAGGGGAAATAACAGATGGCCTTGGCTCAAGAGGGCCGGTTAAAAAAGAACCAGAGGTGGAGACGGATGAGATTGTTCAGCGGGATATAGAAATACCGGCATACAGAAACCGGTTTTATATCTATCCCAATCCAATAAAGTCAGGTGGAAACATCTCAGCCGGTGTGCATCTGCTGGAAGAAGGATATTATACAGTGCAGTTCACCAATCAAACAGGGCAGGTAGTTTTGCAAAAAGAAATTTGGATTGACACAGCAGCAAAAGTGTTGAATATTGACGCCCCGGTTACAGCAGCAGGTAACTATTTTATGATAGTGGTTAGTAAGAAGACTGGCAAGAAGTTTACCGAGAAAATTGTAATACAGTAAGCAGTTTACAGGTTATCATAGAAGTCCACCCGACAGCCCCGGTTGATCCGGGGCATTTTTATTTAAAGCCGGGATGGAATTGTTCCAATGTTTTGCGCAGGAATTCCCTGTCTAGGTGTGTGTAGATCTCGGTGGTGGTAATACTGGCATGTCCCAGCATTTCCTGTACGGCCCGGAGGTCGGCGCCGCCCTCTACCAAATGTGTGGCAAAGGAATGGCGAAAGGTGTGAGGAGATACTGTTTTCTTTATTCCCGCTTTTAAAGCCAGGTCTTTGATGATGTAAAAGATCATTACCCTGGAAAGTTTGCTTCCCCGGTTATTCAGGAAAAGCACATCTTCATTTCCTTTTTTTGGAGCAAGATGAACCCGGATATCATTTTTATAAATGCTGATATATTTTATAGCGCTGCTGCCGATAGGGATCAGTCTTTCTTTATCACCCTTTCCCAATACCCGGATAAAACCAAGATCGAGGTAAAGCTGGGAAATCTTTAAATTAACTACTTCACTTACACGAAGCCCGCAACTATACATTGTTTCCAATATGGCCTTATTGCGGCCGCCTTCGGGCTTGCTTAAATCAATTTGTGCGATGATGCTTTCTATTTCATCAAAGCTCAAAACATCCGGCAATGCTCTTTTCAGCTTCGGGGCTTCCAGCAAAATGGTAGGATCTGTTTTTGAAATATCCTCCAACGCACAATATTTATAGAAGGCTCTGAGCCCGGATATTATGCGGGCCTGGGAAGTGGCTGTCATACCGAGTTCAGCGATCCACTTTACGAACTGTTGCAGGTCTTTTAATTTGATTGCAGAAGGATTTAGTAGTGTGCCTTTTTCCTGCAGATAAGTGGTAAGGTGTTCAATGTCCCTCAGGTAGGCTTCTACTGAATTTGGGGAAAGTGATTTTTCCAGTTCCAGGTATGCTTTAAATCCTTTTTTATAAGGTTCCCACATTATTCGAGGGTAATATTCTTTTCCAGTTCCTTCCATTTTTTATCAATCAGCACTTTCACCCAAATGCGACTATTGGTGATATTGACAGAATCAATGTACTCATGAATGGCATCGTAGTCAATGTCCAGCTTTTGTCCAAAAGTCATCATGGCCTTTTTGCCAGTGATCATATCCTCAACATAAATATTACCACGGTCAGTATTCACAACGAGGTTGTCGGATATGGAGAATTTCTTATCAATATTATTGATGCCACTGCTTTTACGGCCAATGTCAGCAGTTTTGTTGAAAGGAAGACGCAGTTGGTAACCTCTGCCCGTTGCACAATCATTAAACAGCAGCCACGCATAGGATGTATCATTAAATACACAGCGGATATAATCTTTATTGATAGTTACAGAATTATTGAGCAAATAAGTAAACCCGGTTTTGCGATTTATACCCATGCCCTTATAGCTCCAGATCAATGAATCTGCCCGGCAATCCCTTGCAGAAATATATACATAGGGCTTTAGCGCAAAATCGCCGTTAAACTTGATAGTGTCTTTCAGGCAGGTGGTGTCACAAAAAAGTGCAGATCCATCCGATGAGGAGGACTTGCACCCGGCCATTGACAGCATCAGTACAACAGCGACAGCAGGGGCAACCAGTAGTTTCATCATTTATTGGTTTGATTGATGGCAAAAATAACTATTGCACTTTTAGTGATTAAAAATTCTTTTTAGCAGGTGGCTGAAATAGTTTCGGATCATTATCTTCGGCAAATGAGCAAGATACCACCTGTAAACCTTCGTTCGTTCAAAAGAAAAGCACAGCATGCTAAAACGAAAATGCGCCGGTTCCTCAGCAAACTGGAAAAAGACAGGCCCCGGCATTTGGATAAAAAAATTGAGTTGCTGGAAAAGGAGGTGTGGAAAGAAACAGATTGCCTGAGCTGTGCCAATTGTTGTAAAACAATGACCCCCACTTACAACAAAAGGGATCTCGAAAGAATTTCTGCTCACCTGAAAATGACGGTGGATGAATTCAAGAAAAAATGGCTGAAACAGGAGCGGGGCGGTGACCGTGACTGGATGAACAAGCATACTCCCTGCCAGTTCTTAAACCTGGACGATAATATGTGCAGTATATATGAAGTTAGACCGGATGATTGTGCAGGGTTTCCTCATTTGTCCAAGAAGTTTAAGGACTTTGTTCATATTCACAAGCAGAATGTGGAATATTGCCCGGCTACCTATAAGCTGGTGGAGAAAATGATGGAAGGGATGGCTCCTTAAAACGTATTTTCTTCTAAAGAAAAACATCTTCCAATAAGAAGTACTCTGCTTCTCCATTTCTTTGTATGGTAATGGACAGTATGTCGTACTGTATCCATTTATGCCCGGGGTTTAGAAAAAGGTACTCATTCGCTGCTTTTTGCAGGTGTTTAAATTTCTTTTTTGTGACACTGTCCTCAGGGTTTCCCAGCGATGATGCTTTTCTTGCTTTTACTTCAATAAAGTGCACAAATTTTCCTTTGGTGGCTATGATATCAATTTCATGATAGGAATGCCGCCAGTTGCGGTGGAGAAGGGTATATCCCTTATCTATCAGCCATTGGGCCGCCAGTTCTTCTCCTTCTTTTCCCAACTCATTGTGCGAAGCCATGTACTATCTTTACTACAAGATAAAAAAGAAAACAAATTATGTCGGGCATTTACCGGTTGCATGGTGTGGTTAAACATTATGATTGGGGAGGCTACTCATTTATTCCTTCATTATTGAAAGCGGAGAATAAGCCAAAAAAGCCTTTCGCAGAATACTGGATGGGCGTACATCCGCTGGGGATGGCCGGTATTGATACCGGGGGAAGTGCCCCTACTGATCTTGCTTTTCTTGCTCCTGACTTATCTTACCTTTTTAAGATACTTGATGTAAGAGATATGCTTTCCATACAGGTGCATCCTTCCAAAGGGGCTGCTGAAAATGAATTTGAAAGAGAGAACGCAGAAGGTATACCGATTGATTCGCCGCAACGCTGTTATAAAGATGCCAATCATAAACCAGAATTGATGGTGGCCCTGGGGGATTTCTGGTTGTTGCATGGATTTAAGCCAACAGAAGAACTGACAGATACATTATTGAATGTAGCAGAACTTAGGGAACTATTGCCCGTTTTTAATGATTCAGGCTATCCAGGTTTGTATAAACATGTAATGGAAATGACCCAGGAAGAGGTGAACAAAATCTTGACACCCCTGATCGATAATCTGAGTAAAATCTATGAAAGCGGACAAATGGAGAAATCAAGCCCGGATTATTGGGCTGCAAAAGCACACAGAACATTTTCATCGGACGGAAATATAGACAGGGGCATTTTTTCCATTTATTTCTTCAACCTGGTTCACCTGAAAAAAGGAGAGGGGATTTTCCAGGCGGCAGGGGTACCACATGCTTACCTGGAAGGGCAGAATGTTGAAATTATGGCCAATTCTGATAATGTACTTCGGGGCGGCCTGACCACAAAGCATATTAATGTGAAGGAGTTGATGAAACATGTGAAATGTGAGGCTACCTATCCCCAAATCCTGTCTCCTGAAACGGATAATGAAGGTGAAAAAAAGTATGAAACCCCGGTGGATGACTTCCGGTTAAGTGTTTTTGAGCTGGAGGCCGGCGATATTGTTTCTTTTCATCCACAGGGGGTAGAAACCGTATTATTGACTGAGGGAATCGCAGAGATTGATGACGAGAATGACACGATACGATTGCAGCCCGGAACTCCTGCAGCGGTTGTTTTTCCGGGGTATGAGGTATACCTGGCTGCTGCTGCAAAATCCACTGTTTTCAGGGCTTCGGGAAGAATCCACAGCCGTTGATAAATAGCTCATTGAATTAGACCATTTCTGCTATTTTTGTTGCTCATTTAATTACCTGATATGAAGTTTAACGGCAGAATACTTGTTTTTACAATGGTGTTAGTGGCTTTGGCTACCGCCTGTAAATTTTTCTTTGGTCCTGATCTTGACTGGTCAGGTTTTTCACCTGTTATTGCCATAGCGCTTTTTGCCGGCTTTATTATAAAGCATAAGGACATGTCGTTCATGATGCCTTTGCTGGCACTGTTTATCAGTGACGCCATCATTCATTTGCTTTATAAGACCGGGAATTTTGAATATGCCGGATTTTATGGCGGCCAGTGGAAAAACTATTTGTTGATTCTTTCTGCTACGCTGCTTGGCTGGGTTTTCAAAGGCAAGAGCTACACCGGGCTGGTTGCAGGTGGTATTATTGCCCCTACCGTTTATTTTCTGGCTTCGAATTTTATGGTTTGGCAGGCTTCAACAGAAGCAGTATATGCAAAAAGTTTTAATGGACTAATGACCTGTTATGAGGCAGGCCTGCCCTTCTATAGAAATTCTTTGGCAGCCATGCTGGTTTTTCTTCCATTGATTCTTTTGTCCTATAACTATGTTACAGGTAAAAAGGCTGTGTTGACTACTGCATAATCTAACTGCAAAATATTTTCAGCCCATCAGTGTTTAACTGGTGGGTTTTCTTTTGAGCATATTCAGGCAAAATGATCAGGATTTATTTTCGTAGCCATCATCTGTCAAGAGAGTGTGATGATGCCCGTCAGCTGCTTCGGTAGCCAGTTCATCGCATCGGTTGTTGTAAGGATTGTCTGCATGGCCTTTTACCCATTTAAAACGAATATGATGTTTTTGAGATAGCTCATAGAAATCCTTCCACAGATCAGGATTTTTTTTGCCCCCCTTGAAATTTGTTTTGATCCAGTTTTTGAGCCATCCCTCTTCCCATGCTTTTACCACATACTGGCTGTCGGAGTATATGGTGACATGCATTCCTTCTTTTTTCAGCGCTTTTAATCCTTCAATGACGGCCATCAATTCCATGCGGTTGTTGGTGGTGAGCTTATAACCTTGTGACAACTCCTTTTTATGATGTCCGCTCATCAGGATAACACCATACCCGCCTGGCCCGGGATTTCCCCTCGATGATCCATCAGTATATATTGTTACGTTATGGCTCATATTTAAACCTGGAAGACGCCTGTTCTAAGTTCTTTGATCTCCTGGTTATGATTGGCCGCATGGATTCCTTCGCTGATGACTCTTCTTGTTTCAACGGGATCAATGATGGCGTCTACCCATAACCGGGCAGCGGCATAATAGGGTGATGTTTGTTTGTCGTACCTGTTTTTGATTTTTTCAAACATTTTCTTCTCTTCTTCTTCCGAAAGTTTTTCGCCTTTTGCCTTTTTTGAGGCTACTTCAATTTGCAATAATGTTTTGGCAGCAGAATCACCACTCATGACTGCAATTTTCGCTGTAGGCCAGGCATAAATAAAGCGGGGGTCATAAGCTTTGCCGCACATGGCGTAGTTGCCGGCACCGTAGCTATTGCCTGTAATAATGGTGATTTTTGGTACAACGGAGTTGGCTACAGCATTTACCATCTTGGCTCCATCTTTAATGATGCCGGCATGTTCACTGCGGCTGCCTACCATAAAGCCGGTTACATCCTGCAAAAATACCAGAGGTATTTTCTTTTGGTTGCAGTTTAGAATAAAACGGGCAGCTTTGTCTGCACTGTCATTATAGATCACCCCGCCCATCTGCATTTCACCTTTCCTGCTTTTTACAATTTTTCTCTGATTGGCGACAATACCCACAGCCCATCCGTCTATTCTTCCATAACCGCATACAATCGTTTTGCCGTATTCTGCTTTGAATTGTTCGAAATCTGAATCATCTGCAATTCGTTCGATGATATCCAGTACATCATATGGTTTACCATCACTGGGAAAAATGCCATACAACTCTTCCAGGTTCTTTTTGGGTAGTTTTGGATTGATCCGGTCGAATCCTGCTTTATCTTTTTCGCCCAGCATGGACATCATTCTTTTGATATGGTCCATGCATTCCTGCTCCGTTTTGAATTTATAATCTGCGATGCCGCTGATTTCAGTGTGTGTGGTCGCACCACCTAACGTTTCATTGTCGATATCTTCGCCAATAGCAGCTTTTACCAGGTATGGGCCTGCCAGGTAAATAGAACCATTGCCTTCCACCATCAGCGTTTCATCGCTCATGATGGGCAGATAGGCACCACCTGCTACACATGGTCCCATTACAGCTGCAATCTGTGTGATTCCCATACCACTCATCCGTGCATTGTTGCGAAAGATGCGGCCAAAATGTTCTTTATCGGGAAATATTTCATCCTGCATAGGTAGGAACACACCGGCACTGTCTACCAGGTAAATGATGGGCACATGATTTTCCATAGCTATCTCCTGTAGCCTAAGGTTCTTTTTACCGGTTATTGGAAACCAGGCGCCTGCTTTAACCGTTTGATCATTTGCTATAATGACACATTGCCTCCCGCTAACATAACCGATCCCTGCAACCGTGCCACCGGCGGGGCATCCGCCTTGTTCCTCGTACATTTCATACCCGGCAAAGGCGCCAATTTCAATAAAAGGTTTATCGGGGTCAATTAAGTAGTCTATCCGTTCTCTTGGGGTAAGCTTGTTTTTCTCTCTTTGCTTTTCAATAGATTTTTTTCCACCCCCTTCGTAGATCTTTTCCAGTTTGCGACGCATATCACTGAGGCTTTGCTTCAGCTGGTCTTCGTTTCGGTTAAATTCAAGGTTCATACAATCATCGTTAGGCAGCAAAGATAAGGTTGCTGGTATAAGTC